>SKKJ01000288.1 GCA_007121575.1 Natronomonas sp. | reverse complement strand
GATCGTTCCGGCGGGCGTCGTATATACTTTTCTTCACAGGCCCGAACCGTACCGCTCACGCCGCGGACCCATAGCCCGACCGGTTGGGAATCGATCTCGTCGATCGTCGCCAATACAGCCCGAAACCGTTCGAGTTCTCCACGACGAACCCGAACGACGGCGTTCCCGCTCGCATCATCGAACCGAAAGTGAAGCACGCTCGAATCGAGCGCCGCACTTCCTGCATCGCCGATGAGGTTCTGCGCAGCGAACCAAAGCGTTCGCTGAAACGCCCGACGATCGATGTCGGCCTCGGGCCAGGATTCGATTTCGACGGCGAGATACCGCCATCGGGGACGCAGATGCTTCGGGAGATGTTTCACGCATCGTCTCGTTCGGTCGCCAGACAAATAGCTTCGGCGGCACCGGCGGCAGTAGCCGCCTCTTATCGATCGGATTCATCCGTCGATTCGATTCGAACGCCGGGTTCGATGACCGAATCCGAGCGTCTGATGCGGTTTCGTTCGGCGAGTTCACCCCACGCGTTGAGGCCGGTTTCGATCGCTTCACGGTCGAATCCGATCGTGTCACCGACAGCGAGCAGCTCTCTGGGTGCACGGAGCTGTAAATGCGAGCCGGCATCGGCAGAGACCACGTATGGTACGTCGTACTTGTCGGTGAGTTCTCGAAGCTTTCGGAGGCGTTGGATCGTCTGGACTCTCACGCCGCCGTCCGATCGGAGCACGTGAGAAAAGTTGAATTCGAGATGCACATCGTTTTTCGCTGCGGCCTTCGCGAGAACGTGGTTGATGTCCCCGTCCCGCATCGGATGTGCGAGCACGTCGACGGCTGGTTGCTCGACGGCGAACCGGTTCAATGAGCCACCATGGACGCAGACGATCGTTCGCTTCGACCGGTAGTTTCCGATGAGACCGCTCGCTTGTCCGGGATCGTCCAATCGGATCTCGATTCCCGGTACGATATCGATCCCGTATCGTTCCTCGACTCGCTCTGGATCGTACTCCGCTTGGGCGTCGCCGTGGTTTCGAATTACGAGTCCCGTATAGCCGTACACCGACGCGGTCTTCGCCAGGCGTGCGACGGTCGATTGGCCGTCGGGATACGCATGGACGCCCTCGTACATACCGAACCGTCAGATCCGACCGACCTTTGCTGTTGTGTCTCTACGCGAGCGCCATCGCGAAGGGTCGTCCGAAAAGGCAACGGTATCTCGCGAGCAATCAGGCAACGGTATCTCGCGAGACATGAAGTACCCGTCCACGGCCAGCGATGGCTCCGAGACAGAAGCCGGTGAAATGGGCAACGAGCGCGATACCTGGAGCCGCCGTCACAGCGGTCAGACCAATAGCGATCAAAGCAAACAAAAGAAGTTGTCCGCGTCGTTCGAGCGGGAGCCAACCGAGCGCAACGTTCGATGCACGGTTCCCGACGAGAAGATAGCCGAACAGTGCGAATATCGAGCCACTCGCGCCGAGAACAGCGCCAGCTCCGAACGGGCTCATCAGAACGACCTGTGTGATCCCGGCGAGAGCGCCGGTTCCAACGAAGAAGACGTGAAAACGAGTGGGGGTCGTCACGCGGGCGACGAGCGGGGCGACAAAGACGAACGCGAGCGCGTTTGCCAGCAGATGCGAGACGCTGCCGTGTGCATAGACACTCGTGAGAACCGTCCACGGATGAGTACCGAGTGGAAGGGAGAGGGCGAACACTCCCATGCCGAATCCGATGAGATCACCGATCGTCTGGAGCGTGAAAACAACCGCAAAAACCGCGAGCGTCGATAGCGTCGGTCGACCCATATGCACACACGTTGGACGGCAACGGTAATCAGTACTCAAGGTCGTCGGTGTATCGGTCCAAGACGAATACGATTCCTCCACCGACGACGGCCGGTGCCGTGATCAAGACCGCCGTCCCCGCCGAAACCGTGGAGACGTTTGTCGACACCTCGTTGATCGGGAGTCGAAGGGCACCGACCATGAGGCTCACGAGAAAGACGAGCGTTCCCTGCCGGTACCGGTTTAACGCGACACGGACGGCGTATGCAACGGAAAACAGTCCAACGAACGCACCGGACATGAAAACGACGAAAGGAACGAGCGCGTCGAAAAGTGAGCTGATATTGCCGTTGAGTGCGGCGAAGAGACCGTCTACAACGGATCTCGGGATTCCGCTGACGTATTCGTATTGCCCCATAACGAGCAGTAAGAACGCGCCCGAGACACCCGGGAGCACCATTGCAGAGATCGCGATCGCCCCGGCTACGAACAAGACCGGAAACGTCGTAGCTCTGACCCCGGCGAGCGACGGGTCAGTCACCGCGAACGCGATCGCGAACCCAAGCAGACCGACGGCGATCCGTTGGGGGGTTCGTACGGAAACGCAGCGAAATAAAACGATCGCGGATGCGGCGATGAGTCCGAAAAAGAACGAATACGTCGGTGCCGGATACTGCGTAACAGCGATGTTCATCGCCGTCGCGATAGTCGCCGCTGCCGAGAGTGCGCCCGCGCCGAGGACGAACAAAAACGGGACATCGGCTCGAAGCAGTTCCGTGGCGATCCGCGCTCGTCCGACGTCCGTGTGTACAGTCCGAAATTGCCAGACGATATCGAAATCGATCGCCGTCAACGCAGTTATCAGCCGCTCATAGACTCCTAAGATGAGTGCGATCGTCCCACCGGAGACACCGGGGACGGTATCCGCAGCACCCATACAGGCACCTTTGAGATACACAGAGAGCCACGCCCGAACCCCGACAGCCCGAGTCATTCGGCGTACCGCGTTTCAGTTGTGCTACGTCGCATCGTCTCCTTGTTCGTCGTTCCCGTTCTCGTTATCGTCCCCGTCCCCGTCGCCGCTGTTCGCATCCTCGTCGTCCGCATCGTTATCGTCGAGCGCGGGATCGGCATCCTCGTCATCGTCTCCGATTTCTGGCTCGGTGTCGATCGTCTGGAGTTCGACGGTTGCAGGTGTTTCGTCCTCACCGACGACCTGTCCTTCAGTTACGTCCGTCTCACCGATTGCTAGCTCCTCGGTTGCGACGAACTGATAGCTTCCGTTCGCGCGGACATCAACGTTCGTGTGGCCGGTTTCCGGTCCGTATTCGTCATAGCCTGTCGTCGAATACGGAACGGTCATCTCGAAGTTCCCGTTCGCGTCAGTTTCGGCGTACTGCGTGTAGATGAACGACTCGCCGGTCGTTGGAACTTCCATTTCGACTGACGCGCGAATCTCGGTGTTTTCCGGCCCGGTTCCTTCGACAGTCGCGCCCTCGACTCGTTCGAAGGTTTTCACCCACGATTGAACCGATGACGGTGCTTGTCCGCCGAGATCAGTAACGGACAGTTCGCCGGCATGAACCATCCGGAAGTGTTCGAGCGCCTCGACACGTTCGGACGGCCCGTCGAGTCCGCCCTGAATCGCGTTGGGATCCTCCTCGGCGGCTTCGCGTGCTTCTTCCGGCGTTTCGTACTGTTGGATAACGTCTCCGTCCTCGGGCATGAACGCCCATCCTTCCTCGAAGTCGCTCTCACCGAACTGATAGACGGTCGTCGAAGGTTCTATCGCTGAGCCGTGGTGCTGATAGAGCTGAACGCGCATGCTTTCGTAAGCGCGTTGGGTGTGTAGGGTCGTCGTCAACGAACCGTCCTGATCGAAGACCATAATCCCGAGATCGGGGAGCGTGTTAATACTCGCTTGCGGACCGAAATCGACTTGAGTCTGTTCGATTCCATGGCGTGATTCGAACGCCGCAGGTGCATTGTATTTCGTCGTTCCGGCGACACCGAGTTGGTAATCGATCATCGCATATCGGACACCTTCCCCCTCGCCGGCGTCTTCATCGAGGGCGTCGATCGCGGCGGTTTCGTCATCGGCGAGTAAGAAATCGGCCGCGATACCGGCGTTCTGCTGGAACGGATTGGCGACCGGAATCCGCTCGCCCCTCGTCGTTATGTAATGGCCGTAGTCCCACCACGCAACGACGCCGTACTCACCCTCCTCGTACTGGAAGTTATCCGTGTTCTCGTAGGTACCGTAATACTCCAAGCGTGGATCGTCACCAGTGCCATAGGAGCCGACTTCCGGTGTTTCTTCGGAGAGCCAATCGAGACTATCGCCCCACTGTGCCATCTCACCGGGTTGAGACGCCCCGTTCGCGGCGGCGAACGTCGCACCGGTGAAGAGAAGCGGCCCGGTGATGACGAAGAGGATCGCGACGACGACCAATATCTGGTACGGTTTGATATTCGTCACGTCTTCGCGGACGTTATCCAGATCAACGTACTGGTAGATCCACCCGACGACGTACGCGTTTCCGGCGCCGATCGCGATGACGAGATAGTAATCGAACCGGATCTGCGTCAGCGTAAAGAGGATCATGAACGCCGAAAAGACGACGATCAACAGATAATCCGCCCGAGGGCGCTTTCGTGAGGTTACCCGATAGAGTACGAGAATGAATCCAACGAGTGCGGTGTAGAATCCGAGGCCGTAACTATTGAAGAAGAATCCGACCGGATCGGCGGGGGCTTGCGCCTCGCCGATTGTCGCTCGGGTATCGGTCACACCGAGTCCGGCGACCCGTTGGAACTGTGAGATCAGAAAGTCCAGAAAGTCCGGTAAGACGACGGCCATCAATCCGATGAGAACCAATCCAAAGCCGAAGATTCCCGCTGGATATGCCGGTCGTGACAGCCCTCGTTTATCCCACAGGCGAGCCACGGCAGCCATAAAGATCGCACCCGCCGCCACCGCGAGGGCGAAGATCAGGTGTGCGATCGAGTAGTCGGTCGGCGTCAGATCGGTCGTTTGAATAAACGGAATGAGCAAGACGGTCGCCGTCACCATCGCGACGACGGACGGGATGGTGATGTGATCCGGACTGTGTCCGCGGACGAACTCGAGCGAGAGGATAAAGAAGAGGAAGACTCCGTAGATACCGAACAAGAAGATAGCCGGCGACCAGTTGAGCACCGCGAGCGTGAGTGAGATCCCGAAGAGCACGCCCCATTTCACCGGCTCACGGAGCAGTTCGAATTCG
>SKKJ01000172.1 GCA_007121575.1 Natronomonas sp. | reverse complement strand
TTATAGATATAACACCGAGATAGGCCGACAGAATGACGTAAGCATACGAACGACATCGATAGAAGGACCACGAAAAGATATATGTGATCGCTATGTCATGATTACATATGGTAATACTTGCAGCCGTCGGAGAAAAGCGGGATCCGACACAGATAATCACCACCGCATACGAACTCGCAACAGCTTTCGATGAGGAGTTACAGGTGCTTCACGTTCTCCCTGAAAAGGACGCAGAAGAGCATTTCGAATCGATCCAATCGGTCGATGAGTTCTCGGACTATTCGTTTACCATCGAAGTCGACAGAGCGGAGGATATCGCTCAGAAGTTCATCGATGGAGCGTTAGGAGACGAATCATCGGGGCACATCTCCGCAGTCGGGCGTATCGGCGACCCGACAGACGAGATACTTGCGGCGATTGATGATATCGAACCCCGATACGTCGTCATCGGCGGCAAAAATCGGTCACCGACCGGAAAAGCGTTGTTCGGTAGCGTTACACAGTCTATCATTCTCAATTCTGAACGTCCGGTCGTTTCCGTAATGGAACAGTAACGCCGCAGGGTGCGAACGAACGCGTTTTTCTGGTTTTTGTTCGTCATAATACGGGAAAACGTGTCCGATAGTGTACACGCATGAACGTCCCGTTGTAACAGAATCACTTCGGTACGTGCACACGGTTCTTGTAAATGGAACAGAAGCCACTGCCCGGGAAGCGAACGCGAGAATAAAAGACAGCGTGATCGCCTATTCGCCTTCGACGGCGATTCGCGGATCGATAATCCCGTAGATGATATCGACCGCGTAGTTAGCGATGATGATGAACGCTGCGATCAGGAAGAACACGAACTGCACGACCGGATAATCACGTGCCAAGACACCGTCAACGAGTGCGGCACCGATACCCGGCCAGTTGAACACGATTTCGATTAACACCAATCCACCGATTGCACGGGTCATCGAAACCGGGTAGAGCGTGATGACCGGCAGGCTGGCGTGCTTCGCGATGTGTCGGAGACGGTTGACCGCCGGAAGGCCAGTGATTCGGTTGTAGAAGATGAATCCCTGTCCTTGGACCTCGAAGACGCTGGTCCGCATGATCAGCGATGGCAAGAACAGGTACCGACAGACCACAGCGGTAAACGGTAGCGCGGCATGCCACAGGAAATCACCCGTGAGATAGCGTCGCCACCACGGGGCATCGGCAAATAACCGCCTCGTGTCAGCGGTTATCAGGCCCCCAGTGGGGAACCAGCCGAGCCAGCTCGCGAAGATGACGATGAGGAAGATCGCCGTCACGAACGATGGGAATGCACCGAGGAAGATGATCGGGATGATACCGTATTTCTCAATGATCGAGCCGCGTTTCATTCCCGCGAGAAGTCCGTACAGTGAACCCAAAAGGTACGCGAACGTAATCCCTGGCGCGATGAGGATGAACGAGTTGAACAGGCGCATCCGGATGTACTGGATAACCGGGACGCGGTATTCGAGCGAGACACCAGCGTTACCGACGGCTAAGTTCGTAATGTATCGGTAGTACTGCACGTACAACGGATCGTTCAAGCCCCAATCCTCACGGAACGCCTCGACTGCTGCGGGATCCGCACCCGCAAAGAGCATACGATCCGTGAAATCACCGGGCATCGACCGGAACAGTATGAACAGCAGTGTCGCTGCGAGCCACAGCATGAACACCGTCTGTAACGTTCGTAGCACGTAGTATCGAACTTTCGACATCAGTTATCACCTGCCTTGCCGGTGGCTTCCACACCCGATGTCGTCGAGCCCGAAGCAAGTCGCCGTTCGTCGATATCAGCCGCCGGGTCGGCTGACTCGTGATCGTAGTACAGGTGACACGACGCGATGCTTTCTCCATCGACATCGACGAACCGCGGCTTGATATCACAGATATCCATCCGTTCGGGACATCGGTCACGGAAACGACAGCCCTCACCGAGGTCGACCGGATCAAGCGCCGCGCCTTCGATTTTGGTCCGTTCGCGGTTATAGTGTGGGTCAGGGACCGGGATCGCATCGATCAGCGCCTGTGAGTACGGGTGTTTCGGCTCTCTGAGAACCTTCTTCGTCGGCGATCGCTCGACGACCCGTCCGAGGTACATCACGTTGATCTCATCACAGATGTATGAAACGGTGGAGAGATCGTGTGAGATGTAAAACATCGAGAGTCCCTTCTCTTCCATCAGGTTCGAAAGGAGCGTCAGGATCGACGCCTGCGTCGAAACATCGAGCATCGAAACGGGCTCGTCCGCGAGGATGACTTCCGGTTCGAGGATGAGCGCACGCGCGATCGAAACACGCTGTTTCTCGCCGCCAGAGAGTTGTTTCGGATATCGGTCTATGTACTGCTCCGGTGGGTTCAACTGGACTTCCTCGAGGACTCTGTGCATCCGCTCTTCGTGGTTGTCCAGTCCGTGGACCTGCAACGGCTCTTTGAGCGTGTCTCGAACGGTGAACTTCGGATCGAGCGAATTGAACGGATCCTGAAAGATGATCTGAACGTTTCGTCGATACTTCTGCCACTCCGCTTTCGAGAACTCCGATGTCGGCTCGCCGTTGTAATACATCTCCCCGCCGGTGGGTTTATAAAGACCCATAAGCGTTCGCAGGAGCGTCGTCTTCCCACAGCCGGATTCACCGATGACGCCGATCGACTCGTTCTCGTAAAGATCGATTGTAACCTCATCGACGGCCCGAACGGGCGATACGTCACGACCGAGAATTCGGTCTTTGAGGCTTTCGTCCGTGAAATATTTCTGTAAGTTCTCGAGTTTGAGAACGGGTTCGTTCTCAGTCATCTCCGTGCACCTCCGTACTTTCGCTATCGCTTTCTGGCATACTTCGCTGGTGTTCCTCGTAGGCGTCTTCACTCCGGAAACACGCGACGAGGTGATCAGATTCCGTACCCTCCCACTGTTCGAGTTCCGGAGCCATCTCTCTGCACTCATCGACAGCGTATGGGCATCGATCAACGAACGTGCAGTAGTTTACCTCACCCATGTTTTCAGGTGGGTATCCGTCGATGATCTCTAGCTCTCGATCCGGATAGCGGTGATCCGGGAACGCGCCCTTTAGCATGAACGCGTACGGGTGTCTCGAGTCATCATAGATCGTCTCGATATCTCCAGTCTCTGCGATCTGCCCGCTGTGCATGATCGCGATATCGTCACACGATTCGAACACCAAGCTGATGTCGTGCGTAATCAACACCATGCTGGCGCCACCCTCCTCGCGGATCTCATCGAGATATTTAAAGACTTGATCCTGCATGATGACGTCCAGCGCGGTCGTCGGCTCATCAGCGATGATGAGCGATGGGTTGAGGAACAGCGCAAGCGCGATAATCGCTCGCTGCTCCATGCCACCGGAGAACTGGTGTGGATAATCGTGGATACGGCTTTTCTGAATCCCGACGACTTCGAAGAGCTCTTCGAAACGTTCGAGCGCTTCGGCTCTCGTCATATCCGTGTGGACCTGCGCGATCTCGATCGCTTGGTTACTGATCTTCTCGATCGGATCGAGATTGTTCATCGATCCCTGCGGGATCATCGAGATCTCTTTCCACCGAAGTTCTTGATTGAATTGCTTTTCGGTGTAATCTTGAATCGGTTCGCCCTTGTATCGTATTTCGCCGGATGAAATCTGCCCGTTATCGTCGAGTGCGCCGATAAGCGTCTTTGCGATCGTCGACTTTCCGCAGCCGGATTCGCCGACCAGTCCGAAATATTCGCCTTTACCGATCGTAAATGACGCATCCGACACCGCAGTCAACATTCCGCCAGCTGTTCGATACTGAATCGTGACATCGTCGAGTTCGAGTATTGGTTGTTCGCTCATTGTGATTACCCTGCCTGCACCATTGCGCCTTCATCGTCGCCACCGCCAGAGATGCGCTCGTAGCTTCGTCCGAACATGAACGTCGAGACGACGGTGAACGCGATCATGAGTCCAGGCGGAATCGACCACCACCAGTAGTTACCGACCTGTCCGGACGCATAGGCGTTTCGCATCATGACACCCCACGAGGGGACGAACGGATCGACGACCCCGAGGAACGAGAGGCCGGCCTGGATGATAATCGTATATCCAACCCCGATGGCAAAGAACATCACGGCCATCGTCGCCACGTTCGGGAAGATGTGTTTCATGATGATTCGAGGCGTGCTGGTTCCGGTCGCTTTCGATGCCAGTATGAACTCGCGCTCTTTGATCTGCAGCACTTGTGAGCGTAACACACGCGCACTTCCACGCCACAGCACGAACGCGATGACCAGTATCGACTGAATGAACCCGACGCCGAAGAACGCGATCAGAACGATCGCGGTCGGGATGAGCGGAACCCCATAGACGAGGTCAGTCATCCGCATGAGTACGTTTTCAGTCCGTCCACCGACGTATCCAGCCGTTATCCCGACCAGTGAACCGATCGTGATGATGATCGTCCCGCCAAGGAGGCCAGAAATCGCGGTCGGTCTCGCACCGATCAACATTCGCGAGAACACGTCGTAACCGACCTCAGTGGTTCCGAGCGGGTGATCCAACGATGGGGGTTCACCGCGCAGCAACTCGCCGTCTTCGCCGCGTATTCGGTCGGTTGCATCGTATGGTGCGATCCATGGCCCCACGAGACCGAGGAGGAGCACGAAGACGAGGAATGAGGCGTACACCATCGTCATCCTGGAGTCGAGCATCTTTCCGAGCGCGTTTCGGAAGTTTCGTATGGCGTAATGATTACCGGCGTTAGAGAAGCCCTCCGAAACCCGGGACAGTATCGGTATCCGATTTAACATGTGTATGAGTAGTATGAGTAGTTGAAATGCGTTCTCCGTTCGTACGTAATATCCTTCTGCGTCTTTACGTAAATCTGTTGTTGCGCAGTCGGATGTATTAGAACGTCAGGTTGCCGTCCGCGTCGATGCAGTCCCAATCGTCTGGGTTCTCGACCGGCTCGCTCCCCGGTGGCCAGAGTTCGGACGTGTCGGCGTCCTCTGGGTAGCGCAGGTTGCCGTCGTCGTCCCATCCCCAGCCGGCGTCCTGAAGGGTCT
>SKKJ01000372.1 GCA_007121575.1 Natronomonas sp. | reverse complement strand
CGTTCCGTCATACGCGGTCGACTTCTCTACGGCACCCTCGACAGAGAACTCGTAGTACGCTGTCGATCCTTTCCCGACGACTGTAATCGTATCGCCATCAAACGTAGTGTCCGAAGTCGGCCATTCGCAGATGGTGTCGGTGGTGATGTTTTGTCGATCGACCGTCGATCCGCCGTCCAATCGAATCTGCGTTCCGGGAACGGTGATTGAACAATCTTCGACGGTGTTACCGTGACAGCTCAAAAAGAGTATGCCACTTCGTTTCTCCCCTGCCTGTTCGAGACAGACGTTCCTGAACCGGTTGTGATCTCGGGCGATTCTGACAGCAGCGAGATCGGTTCCACGGCCTTTGATAATCGTATTTTCGATCGTTCGAGTGCCGACGACATCCGATGTGGATTCGACATAAATCGCATAGCTTGTCCGCTCCGTGCTCGAACGGACGGTGTACTCCTCACCGACGCCGATCGCAGTGTCTTGTACGGTGAAGCTTCCACCGCTCCCCTCACAGACGATCCCCCCGGTTCCTCGTCCACTCACCATTCGGATTTCACAGTCCTCGATATGAACCGGCCCCGGACCGTCCGAAATTCGAATCCCTCGGCAGTTCTGGAACGCCTCTGGCGGGTCTTCAACGACGACAGTCGCCCCGGTCACGGAGCTTTCAGGGTTACTGAGCCGAAGGCTTGTGACGTTGTTGTTTTTATAGAGCCCGCCTTCTATGTGAACCGGTCCATCGCCGTAAACGCCGTAAATCCCGTTGTTCGCGAACCCTTCGATGTGGCAATTCCGGAACGTGATCGTACCTCTCGGATCCGTATAGATTCCGACACTCGTTCCGCCGTCGCTCGCTTGCAAGTTCTCAACGAGTCCGGTTCCGTCTTTCTCGATGATTCGAAACCCGAAACTCGGTCGATCAACGTCATGGTAACCTCGTTTTCGGACGTTTCGAACGATGAGTCCGTCATAGGCATCGACATCCATAGTCGATCCGACGCCGTCCTCGGTGTTGTCTATCGTGAAATTCTCGATACGGACATCTCGATTATTCGTCCCGGCAATCCACAATCGTGGATCGTACTCCTCGCCGGGAACGAGCACGGCTTCGCCGGAACCGACCATCCCGAAGTTAGAGAGACCATAGACGGTTATCGAATTGATCTTATACCGTCCCTCTGGGAAGGTAATCAGGGTATCATCTCGCGCCAAAGCGCTGAATACGTCGTCGATCGGTTCTCTCCCAGTATCGTCCGCACCTTCGTCGACGATATCGACGACCGTCTCGTAGTTACTTTCGGCAACTGACGGGGCGACCAGAGCGGACGCACCGATTCCCGCCCCGATCGATCTCAAAACCGTTCGTCGATTAACCGTCGGTAATCGTGTCTCCTTCAAATTTGATCCCAACCGCCGAATTGTACGATTGAATTATATATCCTATCTAACAGTACAGTAAGTCGGGCACTAACCGATAGGTAACAACGAATGTCCGAGATAACGGATACACACCGCGCTGTAGCGTCGCGATCGCCGAATCTCAGTATCCGGTTGCCAAACGTAGCACAAAACGGATTGTATAACCACTACGAGGAATGGCATTTGCGTGTGTTATCGACCTTACTCACGAGCCAGCGGTGATCGAGTGCGAAACTACGCTACGCACCTCCCACGTTTTGTTCGTGCTGCCCTCTTTTCACTCGTCTCGAAAGCCAACAGTCGCCGCGCGAACCGTTTCGAATTCCGAGTCACTGTATGCGATGACACTGACATCAGCCAGCGAAGACGGATCATAATCAGCGATCGTCTCACCGATAATACGAGCACCCCGTTCGAGATCGAAGCCAGCAACCCCACAGCCCAATGCCGGAATCACAAGCGAACGGCAGCCGATCTCATCGGCGGCGACGAGTGCGTTTTCCGTCGCGTTTCGAATGCTTTCGGCGGTTGCACGTCCATCGCCGTAATGTGGCATGGCAGCCGCGTGGATCACGTACTCGGCATTGAGCGCGTACGCGTCAGTAACTGCTACGCTTCCGAGATCGATCGGGCCCTTCGAGACCGCCTCCTCGTTGAGTTCGTTTCCCGCTGCCCGACGCAATGCCCCGGCGACGCCCGAACCCATTCGGAGGCTCGTTCCGGCGGCGTTAACGAGGGCATCAGCGGACTGTTCGGCGATGTCACCTTGGAGGAGACGAAATCGCATACGAGGTTGTTTCTCATCGAGATACTAAAACAGTGTGAGAACAGTACACAGGGATATCTCGATCGGATTTCACGCGAGGAGGACACAGCCTACTATATATCTCGCGCTCGCAGAGTCCGACAATGGACGAGACGGATAGTGACGGAACGGCAACAAACCCGTTCAGTGATGACCTCACGCCGGCAATCCGGCGAGTGAATGAGACGACCAGTGGGATGGACTCGAAGACGCCGTTCGGCGATGAGCTCACGCCAGCGATTCGACGAGTGGAAGAGTCTCCAAAACAGGAACCCACAATCCCAGATATCGACGACCTGATCGGCCCGCCACAGACGCTCGAATCACAAGTGCAGGGAATGTGGGCGATTCAGTCGGCGGTGTCGGCAGCGATCCTCGGCCTCATCGCGGCGGTCGCCTTCTCAGTCGTTTCGCCCGGGGGCGCGTGGATCGGTGGAGTCGTGTTCGTTATCGGAACGGTTATCGGGATAATCTTTGCCGTACTCCGCTACCGGATCTGGATGTATCAAGTCAGAGAAGACTCGTTATATCTCCGCAGAGGTGTATTAACCCGAGTTACCACCGTCGCTCCGTACGTTCGGATTCAACACGTCGATACGCGTCGAAGTCCGTTAGAGCGACTGTTCGGACTGTCGACCACCGTGGTATATACGGCTGGCTCGCGTGGTGCGGACGTATCGATTCCCGGGTTAACACCGAAACGGGCCGATGACCTTCAAGCCCGGCTGAAACAGTTGGCGATCGCCGCCGAGGGTGAAGACGCAGTCTGATGAAGCTCGATCCACTCTCCGTTCCGTACCGTGCGGGAGAATCCGTCGTGAGGCTCGCGTGGGTCCTCATCATTATTCTCATCGGCTCACCGGCATTCGGCGGCGGCGTCTCCGGTGCCGCTTTTCTCGTTACCGCGTGGTTCCTCATCGCGCTCACGTACCAACTCGTATACTACCAGCGTTTCGAGTATGAACTCACCGCGGATACGCTCGATATCGCCTCCGGTGTCGTCTCTCGTCGAAATCGCGAGATTCCGATCGGACGGATACAGAACGTCGATATCAGTCGAAACGTCTTCCAGCGTGCGCTCGGAATCGCACAGATCAACCTCGAAACGGCCGGTGGATCGTCGACTGAAGCGTCGCTTCGCTACGTCAGTCTGGAGGAGGCAAAGCGGCTCCAGTCGGAACTCGGACGGTTAAAGCGAGGCGAATCGTCCGGACAGACCGAGGACGAAGCGCAAACGCGGGAACTGTTTGCAGTCACGTCGAAAGAGTTGGTCTTGCTCGGGATCGTGGGCATCGATCTTCGATTGCTTTCGATCGTGACTATCCTTCTCCCGGTCATTGCGCCATCGCTCCGTGAACAGTTCGTCGATCCGCTCGTCGGCCTCGCGATTACTGCACCGCTCGCAGCCGCAGCGATCGTCGTCGTAGCAGCGTCGATAAGCGGACTGATCGCGGTGACGAACTACTACGGGTTCCGACTTGCGAGACAGAACGGCGAACTGCACTACGAACGCGGATTACTGCAGCGATACAGCGGTTCGATCCCGCTCGAGAAAGTACAGACGCTAACGATTTCGGAGAACGTCATCGCTCGTCGACTCGGCTACGCCTCGTTGGCGGTTGAGACCGCCGGCTATGCTCCGGGTGACGCCGGGTCACAATCTGCGGTCCCGTTAGCGGATCGAACGCGAGTCTTCGGGCTGGCACGCTCCATAGAAGCGTTCGATCCAGTCGAGTTCGAACGGCCGCCGAAACGAGCACGCGAACGGTATCTCGTTCGATACAGCATCGTCGCCTTGCTCGTCATTAGTGCAGCGTTCGCCGCGGATGCGTACACCGGTTTGACGTTCGCATGGTACGTCACACTCGCGCTGTTGCCGCTCGCTGTCGTTGCCGCACACCTCAAATGGCGAAACCTCGGATACGCCGTTCAATCGGAGTACATCGTTCTCCGGGAAGGCTTTTGGACTCGGACGATCACGATCGTCCCGTATTATCGAGTACAGACCGTCTTGGACTCACAAACGGTGTTTCAGCGGCGACGGCGGCTGGCGACGCTCGTCGTCGATACCGCCGGGACGAGCGGGCTGACGAATCGGCTCCCCAGAGCGCTCGATATCGACGAAAAACGCGCGAGCGAACTCAGAGAGACGGTCGCGGACCGGCTCCAAGGGATGGTTCGACAGCGCCGAACCCAACGTCGTCAAGAGCGTCTGGAATCGATTCAAACTATGCAATCGGACGAAGCGTCGAGTTCGAGCGCCTGATGCCGGTAGTATCGGCTCAACGTTTAGTGATCTGATGCACTATCATGGGGTATGCCACGAGAAGTCAGACACGCCGAACGTGGGCCGGTCGTTTTCGATAGCGAAGATCTCGGTGACGACGGCCAGCTATACGTGTGCCGCTGTGGCCTTTCATCGAGAGGTGCACTTTGCGATGGCTCACACAACGCAACGACGGACGAAGACGATGGGACCGTTTATAAATATGAAGACGATGATCCGAACGGCGAGCGGCGACCGATCGAAGGGTTTTGCTTCGCCGACGAGTGAGTGAATCGACAGAACCGATGCCGAATTAGAGATATCCTTCTTCGAGGAGCAACTCGCCGTTTAAGACGCTCGCCCCGGCAGCACCGCGCATGGTGTTATGGGCTAAACAGTTGTACAGAACGCCGTGCGTCGTCGACTCGATACCGCCGGCCGAGACGGCCATCCCGTTCCCGAGCATTCGGTCGAGACGAGGCTGTGGTCGATCCGGTTCCTCGAACACGGTGATGAGCTGTTCTGGTGAAGAATGGAGATCGATGCTCGGATACGATTCGAAGGCTTCGGCGACCGCCTCAACCGAGGG
>SKKJ01000326.1 GCA_007121575.1 Natronomonas sp. | reverse complement strand
TCCGGATCCGTCGGCGTTTCTCAGCGATATCCTCGGTGTGACGATACAACGGTCAGAAGCGCTTCGGACGGCCGTTCGCGAGGCGAACAAGACAGCACGCAACGACGGGGGCGAAACGCGCGAGATCGAATCGCTCACACAGAGTGTGATCGAAAACGCCGAAACGGTCCGTGAGCAGCTCGAAGACACACAGTTCGGCTCGTTCGACGTTCTGTTTGCCGCATTGAACTTCAATTACAGCTGGAAGATCGCGCAGACCGAGCGTATCGAACACGAGTACGAAGAGCGTTTAACGGAGGACGAACACGACGCCCTCGAGGAGTTACAGACGGTGTTGTCGGTGTTCGCGCCGGCGCGTGAACACATCAAGACGCTATATTTCCAGTGGGCGCTGATCGATCTCTCGAGACAGATCCTCTATGCAGCGATTCCGGCGGTAATCGTTGCGGGCGTCATGCTCGCTGGGATCGACGTCGGCTCATTTCCGGGAAGCACCGCCGGTATCGACCACGTCGTACTCGTGGTCGGTGGGGCGTTCGCGGTGACGCTCATCCCGTTCGTGTTGTTCGTCTCGTACGTCCTTCGGATTCTCACGATCGCGAAACGAACGCTGGCGATCGAACCGCTCATTTTACGAGATTCACAGCGATGAAAGAACACAGACAGAACCAACACCGGAAGATATGAAACGACGAGAACTGATTCGAACAGGGACGATCGTGGGGCTCACCGGAGTCGCAGGCTGTCTCGAAGGTTCCGACGAGATGGTGTTCACCGAGGGTTTCGAGGACGGGCTCGGAGACTGGGAACCGAACGCGGCGATCGGACCCGAAGTCGACATCGAGGAGTTCGAGTGGGACGTCGACGTGTCAGAGAGAGAAGCTGCCGAAGGCGAACGCTCACTGCGAGTGTGGAATCAAGGAGATTACGACGACGGGGTGACGTGGGCCGTTCATCCGATCGGTATCGAGTCGGGACAGGCGTACGAAATCGAAGTTACCGGACAGTTTTGGAGCGAATCGGAATCGTTCAACACGATCCGGGACGCGGTGATGCGACTCGGGATCGAACCGCCAACGGTGGAGGAGGACTTCCCTCATCCGGGAGTCAATACGACCGAGCTCGGTGAGACGACATACGGCGGGCTTCGAGAGCCGCTGTGGCTCGCCGATGGATGGCGGACGTATCGATTCGAGTGGACGACACCGGAACTATCGAGCGGAACGCTCTATCTCGCCGTGGGAACCGCCGTTATCTGGGAAACGGACGCGACGCACTACATCGACGATCTCGCAGTGAGAGTCGAGCCGAGATAAGATCGAACGAGAGAGCGTCCGAAGAACGAGAAACGACCCGAAGAGCAAACCCGATCGGACAGGTACAGAGAGATATGGCCGGCGACCCGATGAACAAAGAAGTACCCGATGGGCTCAGATATCGGTTTCTCGGCGTCGCGGTAGCTGGATTCGTTGGCCTGTCGATATCGAACTCTCTGGCCACGACATCGTGGGGCGTTTCGATCGGTGTCTGGGGACTCATCATCGGATATACCGGGTTTCGACTGGAACAGAACCGACCGTCGGAAGCGGTTCCGGTTCGACAGCAGATCGGGGTCGCGAACGGCATCACCCTGTTTCGCGGTTGGCTTCTCGCGTTCTTCGTCGGTCTCGTCGTCTCAACACCGACATCCACGCGCGTTCTGGGGAGTCTTTTCGTCCTCGCCGTCTCGCTTGATGCGCTCGATGGCGAAATCGCTCGTCGGACGACCGAAACAGTGCTCGGCACACGACTCGACACGGCGACGGATGCGCTCGCGGTTCTGGTCGGTGCGGGAGCGGCCGTTTGGCTCGATGTAGTTCCGGGTTGGTATCTTCTCGCGGGCGTCCTCTGGTACCTCTACGCGGCGGGATTACATCTCCGACAACGTGCGGGTAAGCCGGTGTGTGAACTCCCGGAAAGCCGTGTTCGCCCGCTCGTCGGAAGCGCGCAGTTCGCTGTTATCGCGCTCGCGCTCTCGATCGGAACGGCGACGCTGTGGCTGTCAGCGCTCGCTGGTGTGGCACTCATCGGGCTCGCAGCGAGTTTCTCCCGCGATTGGGCGGCCGCAACGGGACAGCAGACGGCGGCAATGACGTCGATCGATACCGCGAACGATTGAGCACGCTCGGCCGAGACTCACACCTCGCGTCGATAGAGCGCGATGAGTACGGCGACGAGGATGAGCTGTGCGATTTTATCGATCGCGTGGCTCGGTTCGATCGGCGGAACGTCGTTCAACAGGAACCACAAGACGATCTGCCCGGCCGTGTAGGGGATTCCGAGGAGATAGATCAGTCGACGTCGCCACTCGAGGAGGACGGCAGCGATACCGGCGAGGAATCCGATCGCCGCGAGGACGAACGCGATTCCGAAGCCGCCGCCGATCGAAATCCCAAGAGCGAGATGCACCCCCGCAGTCACGAGTGCGGCGACGATTCCGATCCAGTGAAGCGGTGTCAGCGTGTCGAGTTGCAGTGTCGTGTCATAAAATGCCATACCGAGTGCTTGGTTTGGAATCTGTATCTATGTTATCCCAAATAAAGCGTTTCGAGCGTATACAGGAACGGTATCGGGGGTTACCAAAGAAAAATAACGTTTCAAGACGATCGGTATACTGTGCCACACCGATGTAATCAGCCGGTCCGATCGGAGTATCACCCGTGAGTCTGGCAGACGGAAGCGCCGTCCAGTTCGTCGGGCCCGGAAACGTCGATGTCGTCGGCGTCGAACCGCCCACGCCCGAGCCCGACGGCGTCGTCGTCGAAACGGCGTGTTCTGCGGTCAGCGCAGGGACGGAACTATTGGTGTATCACGGAAACGTCGACGATGAAACGATCGCCGATGAGAAGCTCCCGGCACTGTCGGGAACGCTTTCGTACCCGCTTCGATACGGCTACGCCGCGGTCGGGCGCGTCACAAAGGTCGGCCCTCGCGTTGATCCCGAATGGCACGGCCAGCGAGTGTTCGCGTTCAATCCGCACGAGAGTCACTTTCGCGCAGATCCATCCGATCTGCATCCGGTGCCAGACGGGATCGGAACGGAGCGAGCGGCGCTCTTTGCGAACGTCGAAACGGCGATCAATTTCGCGCTCGATTCGGCCCCACGGATCGGCGAGAACGTTGCAGTGTTCGGACAGGGTGTCGTCGGCTTGCTGACGACAGCGGTGTTGTCCGAGATGCCGATCGAGAGGCTCATCGCCGTGGAGCCACTCGAGCGTCGCCGAGCGCTCGCTGCCCGGATGGGTGCCGACGAGACGATCGATCCGAGCGTCTGTGAGCCTGCAACGACCATTCACGAACTGGCCGGCGGCGTCGATACCGCGATCGAAGTCAGCGGCTGTCCTGAAACGCTCGAAACGGCGGTCGAATCGACGCGATACGGCGGTCGCGTCATCGTCGGATCGTGGTACGGGACGAAACGCGGCTCGATCAATCTCGGCGATCACTACCATCGGGGCAGGATTTCGATAGAGAGCAGTCAAGTGAGCACGATTTCGCCCGAGCTTTCGAGTCGATGGGACAAAAACCGGCGAAGGGAAACCGCATGGAAGCAGCTTCAGCGGCTGAAGTTAGATTCACTCATCACACACCGTTTCGAAATCGGCGCGGCTTCCGATGCGTACCGGCAGTTAACCGAACGTCCCGAAGAGACGCTTCAGGTCCTTCTCACCTACTAATGTACACCGTTACCGTCACCGATTCGTTCGTCGCCCGACACGCCTTGACAGTTCCAAATCCACCCGAAGGGGAAGGGGAGTTACACTCGCATACGTTCACCACCGAAATTACGTTCCGTGGCGAAGAACTCGGTGAGTACGGCTATCTCCTCGATATAGATCTCGCGACGGCAGCGTTAGCCGCCGTGACCGAGCGGTATCACGACGCGAATCTGAACGACCGGCTGTCGGGGAATCCGAGCGTAGAACGGCTGGCTCGAGCGCTGTGGTTCGAGCTCGCCGACATCGATGCCCCTGCTGTCGAAGCGTTGACGGTCACCGTTCACGAAGACGAGACTGCAGTCGTCAGCTACACGGACGGGATCGAGTGATGCACGTTGGGTTCGTCATCGCCGGTGGGATCGAGACCGGATCAGGCGGCTTCTATTATGACCGACGGCTCCGAGCACGTCTCGAAGCGCGGGGACACGAGGTCACCGTCGTCTCAATACCGTGGCGTTCCTACGGTGGGCAGCTTCTCGAAAGCGCCCGATGCGTCGGTCGTCTTCGAGAGCAAGCGTTCGATGTTCTCCTCGAGGACGGACTCGCACACCCATCAGTCGTCGGTGCAAACCGACTGCTCGAAACGCCCGTCGTCGCGTTAGTCCACATACTCCGAACGAAAGCAGCGAATCGACGGTATCGACCGTTCGTCCGCGCCATCGAACGCCGGTTTCTCGCGGGCGTCGACGCGGTGATCTACAACAGCGAGGCGACCCGACACGCCGCTGAGTCACTCACGCGAGCCGCGACTTCGACGGTCGTCCCGCCGGCCGGTGATCGATTTCCGTCCGAGATGACCGACGCCGAAATTCGTCGAAGAGCGGAGCGAGGTTCGCTATCAGTGCTCTTTTTGGGGACTATCACTCCGCGAAAGGGGCTCGAGACCCTCGTCGAAGGACTCAGTCGCCTCGCGTTCGATTGGCGGTTGACGGTCGTCGGTGAAACGACGGCCGACCCGGGGTACGTCGAATCAGTTCGCGAACGCGCCCGAAAGCTATCGGCGCCCGACCGAATACAGTTTACCGGTCGACTCCCAGACTCGGCGGTTCGAAACCGGCTCCGAGAAACGCACGTTCTCGCGGTTCCGTCGCAGTATGAGCCCTTCGGAATGGCGTATCTGGAGGCGATGGCCTTCGGCTGTGTTCCGATCGCGACGACGAACGGCGGCGCGGGCGAGTTCATCGAAGACGATCGATCCGGGTTCGTCATCCCGCCGAAGGACCCCGACGCCGTCGCCGATCGACTCGAACGAATGCGCGACCGTGACGTACTGACGCGGATGGGTATCGAAGCACGACGTGCGTTCGAGGCGCAACCGACGTGGGCGGAAACGCTCGATCGCGCCGTCGACTTCATCGAGAAACAATGTCCG
>SKKJ01000304.1 GCA_007121575.1 Natronomonas sp. | reverse complement strand
CAAGATACGCGCTCTACATCTTGCACGGGTAGTCCTGACATCAACCGGACATTGTTGCGTTACTATGTTCGGTAAGACTCTCGAATGAGATCACCAAACACTGACCCCTGCTTCGCTCGTCGTTGCTAATACATCAGATCTGAACACAGGTTACATTGTTCCTCGATCGTTCGAATGTTGAGGCGGTGGCCCAGGATCCCGTCCGTTACTACTATAAACCAATAGCGTACTCGGTGTGAGCCGGGACGACTCATCACCCGTCCGTCGAGCGCACTGGTCACTCAAGGATTCGAACGTCCGAAGTAATAGTCCATCCTGGCGGTGAAATTCGGAGGTTCGAATCGTCATCGCGAGTTCCTCGCGAGTCGAAAGGTCGTACGAAATCGGGCGATTCCAGGTCGCCCGAAATGCGATCTGCGAGTTTAGGACAGCTCGTTCGATATGAAAGTTATAATCTTACTGCAAAAGGAACCCGATTAGAATAAGACACATAACAATGCTGATGAGTCCGGTATCGTCCCACGTGATCCCCAATGGAACTACCCGAATCCGACGGTGACGGAGCGTTCAGGCGGCGAGACGTCCTGAAAGCGGCCGGAGTCGCGGCCGCCAGCGGTGTCGCCTTCTCAGGGACGGCGAGCGCCCACGCAGTAGGCTGTATCTACTTCTGTGGCTGCGGCCGGATGGTCGCCTACAGGAACGAGCCCCGCGAGGACAACGGGGGCGGCGAGGACGACGGCGACGGACTCCCAGACTGGTACCCCGTGTTGACCGCCAAGGAAGGCGGCGGCCCCGGATCGCCGGAACTCCGCCACTACCTCGTCGAGGGTGAGCACCGCAACCTCGAGTTCACGAACCGCGGTCGGGGGAAGATCCTGGCGCTCGGTCTCGACGAGGACGGCACCAATCGGGTCTACTACAACCCTAACCGGTGCGCCCAAAACGTCTTCGACGCCTACGCCGACGAAGATGACGAGAACGAAGCCGAACGGGTCCTGACGACGGTGAATAACTACTTTGAGAATAAGGACGTCGTGGCCGACGCCGAGAACAGCGACGAACCCGACGACGAGAGCGACGAGAAGTTCGATCTGCCCGCCAAAGACGCACGAGCGGGCCGGAAGGGACATTGCCACCCGCCGCGAGACGACTGGCACTGCGAACACGGCCGCAGGTCGGAGTCGAACGGAAACGGAAACAGCAACGGGAATGGCAACACCGGACGCGGCGGTCGGTAGAGTCCGACAGCCGGAGTGAGCGTTGATCGTCGGCGAGACTCGGGAGAATGCGACGGCTAGAAGTGAGCAAACGCAAACTGTTTGCGAACCACGCGGGACAGGGTTCACCGGTTCGTCACCGCGTTCCTCGTACCTCGTGGCAGAGATGGAGAGCGTGAAATTCGGAGATTTGAAGCGTTCGTCCAGAGCTTGCTCCGGAGAGTAGTAGTCGACTCTTGGAAGAAGGTCTACGCGTTTGAGATTCCGATTGGGGGAACCGCTCGTACTAGTAGCATGCTCTACTTGGAGGTAGCGACCGATCTCAGCGGTGTTCACTGGAGGCCACTCGTTGACAGGCTGCTTCCCACGAAATGTCCATTCCTAGCGCGACGAGTTACCGTGACAATGCTGAGGCGAGTACCCGGAGTCCCGTCCCAGATTCGCGATCCATCAAGACCAAGCGCTCAGCCGTACACGGATTCGAACCTCAGAAGAGATAGTCCCACGCCGATTCGAACGGCGGTTTAGGGCCCCAGAAGCCCTCGTGATTGGCCACTACACCATGGGACTGCCTACAGACGAAACGAACGCTATCGGTCTATTTATGATTGTCGTGTTCGCGATTCGAGAGATCAGGTGGCTCGAAGTGATGTTTTCGATGGCAGTTCGCACAAAGAACCATACACTTTTTTATTTCATTTCGAATCACCTCTTTCGATTGACCATCTGCCACCATTCGAGCGATCGTCTCACCTTTCTCACCAGTGTCGTGATGGAAGTCGAGAACAGCCACGTCGCGTAATCCACATTCTGAGCATCCATCACGGGTACGTTTTTGTTCAGATATCCACGCTCGTAGCCTCTTGGTTGGCAGCGAGTAGTGCTCTTGTCGGTGACAGTTGGCACACAACACTTCGCATTTCTGCATTTCCGATTTGAGCGCGTCCTTCCCGTATCCATACGTGATCATCGTTCCGATATCCATCTCCTTTTCGGCCTCTGCGAGGTGATGATAATCCAGACATGCAGGATCGTCGATTCCACACCGCTTGCATCCCCACGTTTCCTTCTTCTCGTTGACCCACCCCCGAAGTCGTGCCCGTTGACGGAGACTTCGTTCGGCGTTCCATTCGCGATTTCGGTAGTGCCATCGCTGATCGACGGACAGTTCGTCCCAACTGAGGCCATCAGGAAGTGTAACTCCCTCTGGCTTTGGAGCAACACGCGATCCACGTGAGGCATTTGTCGCTAATCCAGCGATTTTTTCGCTTTGTTCCACCCACCGACCTGTCTGAGTATCGTCGCAGAGGCGGGTCGTAATCCGAGTTCTTCGTACTGCTTTTTTGTGGGAGATTCACCAAGTGTCGCTCTCGCCTCCCGAAGTGCGTCAAGACACTCCTCTTCCGATACCATATTTTCACATCGATAAGAGAGATATAAAAACACATCCACGAAGTGAAACTAAACGTTCGAAAGCACGAAAGGATCACCAATCATTGCAGTATTGATGTCGCCGCATACGGCCACCGTCAAAATAAGCATCGGATAGCTGTTCCGGTGAGCCTCACGTCGTGCGAATCAACTCAACTACCATACGCGTTCGGAGACGACCGAGTCCATGGTCGAATCACAGTGGGCGGAACTGCACGGCAAGGAGATACGCTATCGCGAGCAGACGTGGGAGCTCACCGGCACGGTCGACGTTCGAGAGAACGGTGAACTACTCGCGGTGGAGGCCACGAGTGCAGAGGACGTGAAACACCAGAACGCGACGCTGTATTTCGGTCTCGAATCGCCGGGCGGTTCGCTGAATCCGGGCGATCTCACCGATCACTTCGACCGGCTCGAACGAACGAAACGAAAACAGTATCTCATCGTGCGAGACGATCCGAAGACGTATCGATACGAACTCGAACGGATGGAGTACGACTGAGGGGAATAGACGCTAGAGCTTTCGTGAGCGCACTCACTCGTCGCTCGCGAGTTCGTCGTCATCGTTCTCGGCTTCGCGTGCTTCGCGTCGTTCCTCCGTCTCTTCGTCGTATTCACGTTCAGCGTCAAGTTCGTCTCGGCGCTGTTCTTTCTCTTTGTCGTGTCCTTTCTTATCTCGGCCTTCTTTCGTATCGCCCATATGTCTTCGATGTCGCGCCGGGACTAAGGGATTCGTACGAGATAGCTGTCGGTTAGTTACGGAGAATCGACACGGACATACGATATCCGTCGTATCATCCCGTATGTACGTTGGACGGTTCATCGTCGTCGCACCGGATCGCGCAGCCTACCGCGTCTCCTCGCGTTCGTTCCCGAACCGAAAGGTCATCGAACGCGACGGGGCACTCACCGTCGTCCCGACCGAAGACGCCCCGGAGACGGAGAATCCCTACATCTCGTATAACTGTCTCCGGACGACCGGAGACGGTGAGTTCGCCGTGGTCGGCAACGGGACGCAGGTCGATCCGATCACCGAGAAACTCGAGTTGGGCTATCCGCCGCGAGATGCGCTGGCGGAATCGCTGCTCGCGCTCGATTACGAGAAGGACGACTACAACACGCCCCGAATCGCCGGCGTCATCGGCGAGGAGAGCTATATTGGGATCGTTCGAGACGATGCGGTTCTCGTCGAGTCGGTCGACGAACCGACACTCGTCGCGACTTACGAGAAGGACGCCCCCGAGCCGACAACATTGAATTCAAACGACCCGGGCGCGATGGCGAAGGAACTGTACGAGTACGAGTTTGAACACGCCGTCTGTGGAGCGGCCGTCGCTCGGACGGCCGACGGCTTCGAAACGGGGTATCACAACGGCGAGAACTGACTCGGTACGTATCAAGATTCCAAGCCTAGCCATCTGATAAAATATATTATATATGTGGTTCGTGTTTCCATGGTAGATGAATATAAACGGGTGGTATTTCGACACGAACCGTATTGAAACGTGGCGAGAGCCGAATAAGAGGGGACAGATGTCATGTGGTGACCCGACGATCGTCACACACTGGAGG
Source organism: Natronomonas sp. (assembly GCA_007121575.1). GTDB lineage: Archaea > Halobacteriota > Halobacteria > Halobacteriales > Haloarculaceae > Natronomonas. The sequence goes on along the minus strand of SKKJ01000304.1, from coordinate 937 downwards.
CAGAGATGAGCGTTGAAGTAGCCGGACGACAGTTCTCAGCGGCGCACGCGAAACTCGGTCTGTTCGCGCTGTTCGGCCTCGCCTTCGTGGGGTTGTCGCTTCCCGCCTTCCTCGAACCGATGACGTTTTGGACCGGGATCGTTCTCGGGGACTACGCATATCCCACGCACGAGCTGCATCATCTCGTCCTCGGTAGCGTGATTCCGCTGTTGTTGCTCGGCGTGATCGTGCAGGCGATCCGGCCAGCGAACCGCGTCGGCGCGCTCCACAGTTCGATCATCATCTGGCTGTCGCTGACCGTCGTGTTCGCGATCGCCGGTGAGTTCTCGCCGATTCATCTCATCTTACTCGGCTCGTTGATCGGGATGGCGCTAACACATCCGGCAGGCAGCGAACAGATACCGCCACTGGACGACCTCGATCGACGACTGGCTGTCATCGCCGCGATGACGGCCGTCGGTGCGATCGCCTTCGCCGGGACGGAACTCATCTCACAGTTCGAAGCGGGCGATGCACACGTCGCGTTCGGCCATTATCTGTTCATGGCGACGACCGGTATCAGCATCGCCGCGCTCGCGTTGTACGGCAGTTTCCGCGGGATCGGCTGGCGGTGGCCGATCTACGGTTCAGCGTTTCTGCTCGCAGTGATCGGTCTCGGATCGGTGATCTATCCGGGAGCGGAGCAGGGATCGAGTCTGGGCGTTCCACTGGGGCTTCTCATCACGATGTGGGCGATCGGATTCGTTGCAGTCGCCGAACGGATCAACGAATAGAACACGATTCGGGAGGAGACACCTGTTTTCCCCAGCTAATCGATTCCTCCTCGACTCGTTCACACTCAGTCGTTGATGTCGGTGATTTCGAAGCGCGCCCCGCCGTCGGCACTCTCGGTCGGTCGAACCGTCCAGCCATGTGCGTCGGCGACTCGTTTAACGAT
>SKKJ01000079.1 GCA_007121575.1 Natronomonas sp. | reverse complement strand
GATCTGCATCGGTCGAGAGGTCTCTATGAAACACATGGCCGATGGGTTGGACAGGCACTGTTCCCGACCGCGGCGGGCGATGCGACGGCCGATGTCGATGCGGTTATTGAGCGAATGAATCAAGAGCACGTCCCGCGATCTATGCGATTTCACCGGTTTCAGCGCGGGAACACGCTCGGTGGTGAACGTCCCTTACTCGTTCATAAAGTCGGTGCGAATCTCGAAACCGCCGGTGTCCTCGTCGAACTTACGGATTTCTTGCTCGATCTCCCAACGCAGGTTCGATGGACTGAACGGATCACTGAGCTGCTGTTGGCGCGGTATGGAATCGAGCGGGTGTCTCAGTGAGATGACCGATCGCAATGTATGTCTGGTTGACCGGATGGATCGGTGGTGGACTGTTCTCGCCGAACCGGGTGTCGTGAGCGTGTTCGCCGCGCTCACGGTGCCGCTCGTTGTCGGCACCCTCGATGCCCGGTTACACACCCCTCTTGCCGTTCCGGGGTACACGCTGTTTGTCGCAGTAACCGTCGTTGGCGAACGGATCGTTCCACAGTACGCGTTTCGCCTCTACTGGATCCCGTTCGTGCTTTGTTGTTACGCGATCGCCATCGTCGTTACGGGGATCGCTCGCGCGTGTTTTCGTCGGGGGATTCCAAAAGCCGATCAATGAGCTACAAGCGGTGTGCTAAATCGTGTCAGTAACGTCACCATACCTGTTTAGGATGCGTATAACGAGAATATGACATCCCCCTAACGTTGGTTAGGTTTCATAAAATCAAACATTCTTAGTTTACATACCTGATTATCATTCTGTCTACCCGTTTGCGCTCATACGATGTCGAAAGACGGTACTAGTTCGTTGTTGAATCGCCGAACAATTCTCAAAACGATCGGGGTTGGCGTCCCTGCGGCGGGATTTCTTGGGGGAACGGTATCCGGGAACGAATACGACGACGTTGTCGACATCGTTGAAGCTGGAGCCGACGATACTGGAGAGGAGCCGATCGATGACGTGTTCGCATCGCACGCGAACGATGATACGCGAATCGAGTTTCCTGACGGTCGATATAAGGTCAATGATATCACGCTGTATGGTCTCAGGAACTTCGCAATGATCGCGACCGGAGACGCGACCCTCGTTCCCGGCGAGAACTACGAACCACGGTCGTGGATCGCGGGAACGAATAACCGGTATATTCGATTCGAGAACTTCACGATAGATAACACCGAAGACGGCGTAGGATCTACGGTGATCATTCACGCCTACGACGGACTCATCGTACGCAACGTCACGAAGATCGGCCACCACGATGTCAATCGTCCGGCGTTCGGATTCAGGGTCATCGAAGACGGTGGGAGCGGGCTCGTCGAAAGCCTGCAGGCGGCCGACGGTGGCCGAAGCGTTGGTATCTACACGGATCCGGACGGGACCATCACGTACCGAAATTGCCACCTCGAACGGTTCGAGAACAACGGCTTATACGCATCGCTCGGCACGGGCCCCGTTCATATCGAGGGCGGTTTCTATCGGAACAACAACGTCAGTGCTGTTCGACTTGGAACCGACGGAAGTAGCGTTCGGGGCGCGACATTTCGGGTCGATGACCCTCCCAGTGACTTCGGAAATTGTCGAGGAATTCGCTTGGCGGACGGCGCAGGTCCGGTCGAAATCGAAAATTGTGAACTCTACATGACGAGCGGACGGGGTACCGGCGCGATCGTCGGCGCATTCAATAGCGGATCGTTCAGCGTTCGCGACACCGCGATTTACGTCGGCCCGGAGTATTCGACCGTCGGTTCCGGTGGCCGACGAACGAGTTATGCGATCTATGTGGATCCGGCGACCGACGGAGAGGTCGGAAGCCGAACGATCGAAAATACGGTGATCAAAGGAGCCGGTGATTACGTTGCACCGGTTCGGCTGGCCCGAGATAACAACGATCTCCGGGATCTTTGCATCGAACAGTCCGGTCATCGACGCAACGGGATAATCTTCGTCGACAGCAACAACAACGTCGTCGAAGATTCGTCGATCTCCGTTCCTGGTGAGGAGATCGTCCTCGAAGGCGATTCGTCGGTCGAACGGAGCAACATCTCGACCGATGCCGAATGCGAGTGGCCCAACGGTGTCGGTGACAATGGTGACGATGAGGTCGAGGCTGACGAGCCTGAAGAGTCCAGTGGCGAGGCTGACGACCCCGATGAGAGTGATGGAGAAACCGACGATACCAGCGAGGGATCCGACCGTGATGAGGACGGAGACGTTGGCGAAACGCTTCCCGAGGGTGATGTAATCACGATCGTCGGGGACAGCGAGACTGCTCATTATGAGTTCACCGTCGATGGATCGGTCGAGAAATCGACCGCGTATGGCGGAACCATAAACGACTACGATGATATCAACGAGATGGGGACCGTTACCGGACGAACGACGAACGAGCCGGATTCGTACGCGTTCGACGGTGTCATCACGGACTTTAAAACGACCGACGACGTGACGGTACTGCTCAATGGAGAGGAACTCTCTCCGCAACTCATCGGCCCGAGCGTTCTGACGGTCGTCGGAACGGGCCGAACCGCCTACTACGAGTTCGAAGTCACCGGTAACGTACAGAAATCCACCGCGTACGGCGGGACGATAAACGATTACGATCAGATCCGCGATGACGGAACGGTGAGCGGACGGACGACGAACGAGCCGGACTCGTTCAGCTGCATCGGGATGGTTCGTTCGTTCAAAGCCTCCGGACCGGTGGAGATCTATGCTGACGGCGAACTCGTCACCGAGATGTAACTTCACTCGACCCGATCGTCAAATAGCGTTTCAATGATCGTCTGCTCTGCGGTTCGGATGTGCTCGGAAAACGTCGGCGACGAGATGTCGAGAATCTCTGCGACTTCCGTGCCGCTTTTCACCCGCGGCCACTCGAAATATCCCGCGAAATACGCGGTTTCGAGGACTCGCCATTGCCGGTCTGTCAGCTCGTCTTTGAGTATTCGGTGTAACCCTGACCTCGTCTGCCCCCGTCGAGCCGTCGTTCGCTGAGCGAGTAACACCGTGGACGGATAGAGCTCCTGAAGTGAATCGACCACTTCGCGGATGTCGGTCTTCGTCGAGATCTCCACGAATACGTGAAACGTTCCATCGGTGGCCACGACTTTGGGAACTTTCCCGCCCAACTTCGCCAACGCATCCGAAATCGGGAACTTGCTGACGGTGAGTTCAGCGAGGATTGTCCCTTCGCGTTCTGTAATGTACTCGATGGATTCGACGTTTTCGGACCGACCGATGGCGTCTTCAAGTGCTTCTCGGTCCATCCCTTCAACGGTAATGAACTGAATATATCCACTGCTATCCAGCGGAATACGGCGTTCCAGAGTTATCGAAACCTCGTTACCGGCTGTCATCTCGAGAATCGGATGGTCGGGGATCTCGACACGGAATTCGAGTTCGGTCACCGTGTCGCTGATGAGCGCTTTTCGCTGGGTTATCGTGTGGATCGCGTGTCCGATTAACCCGCCGAGATCGGACAGCGTTTCCGCGTGTGGCCCGTCGAACGCGAACGGCTCGGTCGCGTAGATGTTCAATACGCCGTAGGTCGCACCTTCGTATTCGATCGGTATCGCTGCCGACGAACGGTAGCCGTATGTCTCAGCCGCCTCACGCCACGGTTCGTACGTCGGATCGTTCATGATATCTTGTAAAAACTGCGGCTCTCCCGTCCGGATCGCCGTCCCAGTCGGTCCTTGACCGTTCGGCGTCTCATCGATCGATATCTCGATCTCATCGAGATACTTCGAATCGATCCCGGCACTTGCCGTCGGTGTCACTGTGCAGTCACCCCGTTCGACGGTACCGATCCACGCGAACGCGTATGGATCGGTTTCGATAAGACGCTCACAGAGCCGTCGTTCGATCTCTCTCGGCGTCCGAAGTTCGGACGCTGTCAACGCGACATCTCGGATCGTATCATTGAGTTGGTTGAGCGCGGCGAGACTGCGCTGGTGTTGCCACTGTTCGATCGTCGTGGCGAGGACGTTCGCGACGGCCTGTACGAAGTGGACGTCTTCTTCCGAAAACGTCCGACGCGCGCGATCGTGTGCCCCAAGTATTCCCCACGGATCGTCAGTCGATCCGATTATCGTACTGATTCCGCTAACGACTCCGTGTGATGTAAGCAGCTCAGGTCCTGAAAAGCGTGTTTCCGCCTCGAGGTCCTCGACGATGACTGGCTCTTCCGAGAGCAGCGTATAACCCGCCTGCGAGTTCTCGTCGGATGCGACCGTCGCCGCGCCGACGATCCCGTCGTCCCAGCCGACGCCCTCTCGGAGGAACAGCTCTTTCGCCGAGGCGTCGAGCTCCAGCACTTTGCAGAACTCGGTATCGAGCATGCCGGCGACGGTTCGACACACTTCCCCCATGAACGAATCCAGATCCTCGGTTTCGAGGCCAAGTTGACCGAGTCGGGCGACCGAGGCCTGCTGTTTCGCCCGTCGTTCGTATCGACGTCGTTGTTCGACCCGCTCGGTAACGTCTTTGAACGTCAGCATAACTGTCGATGAGGATCCGTTGTCGAACTCATCGACTCCTTGAACGGAGAGCCATATCGGGTCTTCATCCGTTCGTTCGATGCCGATGATTCGATCGGACGGCCCGCCGTTCTCCGCTTTCAATTCCACGAATGGAGAGTCACCTTCGTCGAAGGGCTGTCCCGACTCACTGATGATGTCCCATCGGTGAACGTTGAACGGATCTTCGTTGGACTTCTCTTGGAACATTCCGAGCAGTTCTTCGACCTTGTTGTTCCCGAACAGAAGCTCCCCGTCGGCGTCGACCAGCGCGATTCCGATCGGAAGCGCGTCAGTCAGAGCCTCATACCGAGCGGCCGCTTCCCGTAACGGCAGTTCTTGAAAGTACCCGCTCTCGATCCCCAACTGCTCGCTCATATCACCGACGGGGAGTCACAAGAATATAGGCCTATCGTCGGACCCGACGTTCGCGCTCGGTCGACTACATAGGGATTCTCGAGAAAGTTCATCGTTCTGCCGACCGAAACCGAGAAACGGCCGAGAGCGGTCGGCTATTGGAACCTCTGGCCGGTCACGATACTCTCTCACTGATAACGGATTCGACCGGAACCCGAGCGTCCGTTTGATC
>SKKJ01000310.1 GCA_007121575.1 Natronomonas sp. | reverse complement strand
GTTAGCTGTGTGTCCCCAGTGCCTGGTGGTAAATCGACGACCATGTAATCGAGCGCGCCCCATTCGACGTCTTCCCACAGTTGGGTCAACACTTTATGGACCATCGGCCCTCGCCAGATTACCGGATCGTCCTCACCGAGAAGAAAGTCCATGCTCATGAGTTTCATCCCGTACTTTTCCGGCGGAATGATCGTCTCCTCGCGAGTCGCTTTCGGACGAGCATCGGATTCGACCATCCGTGGGACGTTCGGTCCATAGACGTCCGCATCGAAGAGACCGACCCGCGCACCGAGTTCTGAAAGCCCGGCCGCGAGATTCACCGCGACGGTCGATTTGCCGACGCCGCCCTTTCCGGAGGCGACTGCGATAATATTGTTCACCTTTGGAAGGATATCTTCACCTGCCGACACGCCGGTATCAACGCTCGCGGAAAGATCGATCTCGTAGTCGATGTCGGCGAGCGCGTCCCGAACCTCGCTAGCGATCGCGGTTTCGGTCGGGGAGTAGGGTGCTCCGAGAGCCAAATCGATCGAGACGGTCCCCGAGTCGATTGTCACGTCATTGAGTAACCCAAGCGAGACGATATCATCGCCCAGATCTGGATCTTCGACCGTCGATAGTCGATCGAAAATCGCATCTTCGTCCATATTCGCCGTAGGTTCGCAACCGTCGATAAGCGTTATGACTGCTCAATCTGAATCACACACCACGCAGACCTGACGTAACCAAAATCAATTACGACAGTGGCCGTTTTGGCGTCGATTTTAAGCATCCATACTCGAAGGATAGAACATGCTTGAAGACGGATTCGGTCGAGAGACCAGCGGGGTCAGAATATCTCTCACCGACCGGTGTAATTTCGATTGCGTTTACTGTCACAACGAAGGTCTCGGCGATACACGCGGGCCGATGGAGCCAGCGGACGAAGAGATGTCGACCGACGATGTCGTTCGGTTTTTGGAAGTCGCCGCGGAGTTCGGGGTGCGGAAAGCGAAATTTACGGGAGGAGAGCCGATGCTTCGTGAAGACCTCGAAGAGATCATTCACCGGACACCGGCGACGATCGAAACATCGCTGACAACGAACGGGACGTTCCTGCCCGAACGAGCCGAGACACTCGCCGACGCCGGCCTCGAACGGGTCAACATCTCCCAAGACGCCCTCTCGCCCAAAGCGTTCCGTGAGGTAACCAAAAGTACCGCATACGACGATGTAATGGCCGGGATCGACGCCGCATTAGCGGCCGGACTTGCACCGGTTAAACTCAATATGGTCGTGTTCGAGAAAACCGCTGGGTACGTCCCCGAAATGGTAGATCACGTCGCCGAAAACGAAGGGTTGCAGCTGCAACTCATCGAGTACATGCCCGAACTCGCTGGCCGTCCGGAATGGGCGGTCGATATCGAACGCGTTCACGAATGGCTCGCGGAACAAGCGGATCGAATCGAACGCCGCGAAATGCACGGCCGAAACCGATACTATGTTGGAGAGGACGATCCGGAGATCCCGGGCGGAATGGTAGAGATCGTCGATCCGGTCGGAAACGCCGATTTCTGTGCGAACTGCCACCGGGTTCGCGTTACGCACGAGGGCTATCTGAAAGGCTGTCTCAACCGAAACGACGATCTCAAAAGTATGGGGGAGATGTCTAAACCGGAGATTCGTGATGCATTCAAACAGACGGTCGACGAGCGGGTCCCGTACTACGGCGAGTATATGATCAAAGACGAGGATGGCGAGTGGGTTTTCAACGAGAAGTATCTGTCATCGACGATCGCCTGAACGAATCACTGAGTTTCGAAACGTATCTTCAAAGCGTCTATAAACAATTATCGGTCACGAAACGCGCCACCGACACTCAGTGCCGCTCCGATGATCACCAAGTTCTTGATGATGTATTGTCCCTCGACGGTCAATCCGTACGGGAACGCGGTGAAGACGACGTGTGGAAGGAGCACGATCGGGAGAAACGTACCGGGTAGCTGAACGAACAGCAACAGGAGCCCGATTCGAATCAGGGGTCGATAAAGCAAACAGAGACCGATACAGACCTCCCACACGCCAAGGATCGGGATAAAGACGTCCGGCGGAACGGCGTACACCGTTGCCGCAATCAGGTCCTCCGCCGGAGAGAGTCCGAAGACTTTGAGCGAACCGAACCAAATAAAAACGACGGCGAGAGTGATTCGCAACGCCGGGACACTCCAACGATTCATCCATCGGACGACGGCTTCATCGATTCGCTTGAGTCGACCGACGATCGCCTGAAGTCTAAATATCGCATCCCTCGAAGACATTAAACTCGTACCTGAGAGGGCTGTTGAGATCGGACAGCTTTGTTATAGGGATGATAATTCATACGCATACATCGAAACGGAGAGCGATACCGTATGACGGATCGTCGTAACGGTCGTCAGTCGACGGAGTGAATCGGATGACCTTCGATTCACTCGGTTGCGTACACGGCGTGCCTATTTATTCGACGACACCGTATGAACTCCCATGTCAAACGTTGAACAACAGGTCGAATCGGCCTGTCCCGTCGTCGAATCGATGGAGCAGATCGGATCGAAATGGCGATTGCTCGTCTTACACGACCTTCAGGAAGGCGAGAAACGATTCAACGAGCTCAAGCGATCGACCAACGCGAACTCTCGAACGCTCTCCCGCGTGCTCGATGATCTCCAGTCGAGCGGATTCGTCGATCGACGCCTCGAAGAAGATGCCCCCGTTGCGACGTACTATTCGCTGACCGAGAAAGGTGAATCGCTATGTCCCGTCTTCGATGAGATCGAATCGTGGGCGGACGAGTGGATCGACGGATTGTAACGCGACCGACTTCGTAGAACGGTTGGAGCCAAACGGCTGCTTTTCCGCTCAACCGTGCGTCTCAGGATACGCCGATTCAAGGAGTTCCGGTTCCTCGAGCAACTGTGTTCGGACCGGATCGATAACATCGGAGATAGCCGCCGATGCGGCCGGTTTGAGATCAGCAGGGTGGAGTTCACCGGAGACGTAATCCGCTTCAAGCGGATCGTATTCATCGTATTCGAGATCACCGCCGTACTTTTCCGGCCGTTCGACGGTGAACGGCTGCTCACGTTCCTCAAAGACGGGGAACACGAGGAAACGGAGGTATTCCAAGACGCCATTGCCTTCGATTTCTCCTGCGGGACAGTACGCTCCGTTGATTTTCGATCGGACGTCCTCATCGTCGTCAGTGAGGTTGATCTTCGAGCCGGCCTCGGAAGCGGACATCTTTCCACCGGAGAGGCCCGATAAAAGCGGAGCAAACACACAGGACGGCTTCTCGTATCCGAGATCCGGCAACTGCTCGCGGGCGAGCATGTAGATGCCACGCTGATCGATCCCGCCGTAGGCGATGTCCGCGTCGAGTGCGGCGACATCGAGCGCCTGCATGAGCGTGTAGACGAGTCCCCCAAGTTTCGGGTTGTCAGATTGTCTGACGACTTCGCTTCCCGCGCGCTGTGCACGCGAAAGCGTCGTCTCCGCGAGCGTACGGTAGAGATCCATCGTATAGGGCTCTTCAAGTTGGAACTCCGTTCCGCGAACGAACGAGACTGCGTCGGGATCGGCACCCGCGGCTTCGATCATCGACCGAATTGCCGTTTCATAATACGCTGATCGAGCATCTAAGAGCTCAAACGGACTCTTCGCGTCGTCCAGATGGGCGTGAAGGTCCGCGATGAGTACCGTCACGTCTACTCCGGCCTCGATGAAATCGGCGAGCTTTCGCATCGTCGTGAAATGGCCGATGTGCATCTCCCCAGTCGGGGCGTAGCCGATGTAAGCGCTCGGTGTGTCGCGTTCTTCGAACAGCTCCTCGATCTCGGCGACCTCTATGACTTCCTCGGTGAATCGCGTCACCAGTTCGGTCCGTTCGACCGTGTCCATGACCGTGGTTCCGTGAGACGGCCGATAAAACGTTCGGGTGCGGCCACCGATGTGACTCGATGACAATTGACTCATTGGTGATGATATCGCAGCGGCCGATCAGGCGACATTAAAGTGATTCGTCTGTGTCGGAGTAACATTGCCGCATACGCTTCACAACGGTGTATAACCAGCCGATTCGATGAACCTACCTTTTATAATCGATTCGACTACCGGTGAACGAACGGACATCTATAAGGAATTTGATCTCAGAGTCTTACGTATGACATACACGTGCCGAAACTGTAAACGGACGTTCACAAACGAACTCCAGTATGAACTCCACCGTGATACCTGCTCTGCCGAGGCGCTCATCTGTAAGCGCTGTGGAGGGCGGTTTTCGGAACGGAGGGCAACGCGGGACGGGTGGTATTACACGTGCCCGAACGACGACTGTGACGGGGCGGGACGCGGCGATGATCTCCACTCGGTACATGATTTCAGCATTGAAACGCGCGTGAAGTGATGAGGAGAAGGGTCATTTACTGCAGATCGACCGACTCCCCGTCGATGTATATGTCAACGGGGGCGTCGGCCTCGAACGACGTTATGATTCCAGTGCACAGAAAGCTGTCTGGTTCGTTCGTCGTTCGCCCCGTCACCCGACCACCGTCGTGAATTCGATCGTAGCTGTTGATCGTCCCACCGTGCGCCGTTGACTTCTCTACAGCACCATCAACGGAGAATTCATAGTGCGCTGTTGATCCCTTTCCGACGATCGTTATGATCGATTTGCCGAGGAGAGCCGGATCGATCTCGTCTCCATTCAGATAGACGGTCACGTCGTTGTCGGTTTCGAAATCAACGAGCGTTCCCGTGAAGGCGAACGAGTCCGGTTCGTTCGTCGTCCGCCCCGACACTCGCCCGTCATCGTGGATCCGGTCATAGCCATTGATCGTTCCGCCATACGCTGTCGATTTCTCCACCGTACCGTCGACCGAGAACTCGTAGTGTGCTGTCTCGCCGTTACCGACGATCGTGATCGTGTCTGTAGCTAGTGATACCGGATCGACCTCCTCGCCATTTATATACACCACCACGTCATTGTCGGCTTCGAAATCAAGCAGGTTCCCGGTGAAGCTAAAGGAGTCCGGTTCGTTCGTCGTCCGTCCGGTGACAGTCCCGTCGTCGTGAATTTGATCATAACTGTTGATTGTCGCGTTGTACGCCGTCGATTTCTCCACAGTACCGTCGACGGAAAACTCATAATGAG
>SKKJ01000064.1 GCA_007121575.1 Natronomonas sp. | reverse complement strand
CACGCTTCGGTTCCTCCAGGGAACCGCGTTTGCAGGTATATTGCCGATATCCGTCGTCATTCTCGGCGACACGTTCGATGGCGCAAGAGGCTCCGCGGCACAAGGATTTCGAACCAGTGCGGCCGGGGGCGCATCGCTCGTTATTCCGCCGATCGCGGGATTCCTCGCGAGCTTCGCGTGGGAATACGCGTTCTTGTTGCACCTTTCTGTGTTCGCAGTCGCAGCGTTCGTTTTCGTTGCAGTTCCAGAGACGTTAGAACCGACGGACGATCAATCGAAGTTCAGGGATACGATTCGCGAATACGCGACGGCGATCAAAACGGAGCTAAAGGACAGACAGCTTGGAATACTAGTGTTCGGCGGATTCGTCCGTGGATTCGCCCGGCTCGCCGTGTTGACGTTCGTTCCGCTGTTTGCGGTTCGCGTCTTCGACGCATCGCTCGTCGAGGCGGGGTTGGTTCTGTCGGCCCGCGGGGCTGCGGCGTTACTGTTTCCGCCCATGTCCGGAATCGTTACCGCGCGGTTTTCGCGTCGAATCGGCGTTATCGGTTCGCTCATAACGCTCGGTGTGACCTCGGCTGCGATCCCACTCGCCCCCTCGGTCACGTGGCTCGGAGTGATCGTGTTCGTCTACTCGATCGGTGATTCGTTCTTCTCGCCGTTGCTCAAGGACGCGGTCGCCAACCACGCAACTGAAGAACGGCGGGCGGGCGTCATTACCTCCTTTTTCATCTTCCAGAACAGCGGCGAAATGACCTCGCCAGCGTTCTTCGGCGCTGTTCTCGCGATCATCGGCTTCAGCGGTGTCTTCTTTATCGCGGCCGTCGTCATCGCCGTTTACACGGCCGCTGTTATCGTCTTCTTCGCGAAGGGTTGACATCCCAGCTCGAAGAGAACCACCTTTCGGACCGAATCATTTGCCATCCGAGCTAACTGGTACATATCTCGAATCAATCCAACGTGTGACGATATCACATCCGAGATATGGGTGAGAAGTATACTGAAAAAATCTTCATAGACAGCTGTTGAGTAGGGAGGTCTTAATGAGAAGATGGCTCCCTCAATAAAACAACGATTACTATCGGATACGGATCTCCTCAATCAACTCGCGGGGATTACCGGTGTTGGATGGACGATCTCGATCGTCGGATATCTATCGGCGGCAATCGGCTATGGGACCGTGTATATCACCCGGCTCGTCACGGATCCGCAATCGCTTCTCTATCTAGGGAGTGTCTTATTCGTCACCACGTTCGGACTCGACCGACTCCGAGAAGCTCAGTCGAACGAGAAGCGAAAGTAGGAACTGCATTACGATACATCGAGCCGAGTTCTCCGAACGTATGTCGAAGGTATCAGCTGAAAACGACGGAGCGCCGTCAGCGAACCACCGTGCGAGACAGCTTCGACACGCCGCCGAACACCTCGAAGCCGTCCTTCAGTCACTCGATTTACGAAACGAACCACAGCTCGCCGAGGAAGCGATTAACGCACTCCAAGCGACGGATCGTGCCTATGCACTCGAACAGACATCGCGGGAGAACCAAAGAGAAGGCTTCGTCTTCGAGTGAGAACCACATCCCGTAATCGAACACGCATCAACCACACGAGACGGACGTGAACCGCCACGGCTTGATTCACCTGTAGAACCCAGAAATCCTCAGGACGTTTCGACAACGGCAACCACTATCACAGAGGCCCTCCGAAGGGGTATATGGGCAAAGAAACCATTCAGACCGATAACGCACCGCCGGCCGCGGGTGCATACAGTCAGGCAACGACGAACGGTGAACTCGTCTTTACCGCCGGACAGGTTGCGTTAACCCCCGACGAAGATTCGCTTTCCGAAGAACCAGTCGAAGTCCAGACGGCGCAGGCACTGGAAAACCTCGAAGCCGTCCTCGAAGCGGCCGAATCGAGTCTCAACGACGTGCTCAAAACGACCGTATTTCTGGCGGATATCGACGATTTCGAGGCGATGAACGAGGTCTACGCGGAGCATTTCGGTTCGGAGCCACCGGCACGATCGGCCGTCCAAGCCGGCGCGTTGCCGCTGGGGATGGCGGTCGAAATCGAGGCGGTCGCGACGAGGTCGTGACGCCACGAGGACATTCCGCGCTGCTTTGGGGTGCGATTGGCACGCTCGTGTTTCTCGTTCTCCACGGCGCGTATCTGCTCGTTGGTGGCGCGTTTCTCGGAGTAGGGCCGATCGCGGGCGTCGCAGTGCTCGTATTCGGCATGACGAGCGTTACGAGTTACTACGCCGAACGCCGGTTCGGGCTGTTCATTTTGCGCTTCAACGACAATTACTGACATGGTGACGCGGGACGCGAAGCCTTTAAACGGCCGACTCCGGTAGAATGAACTGAGCCGGGATGGCCGAGTGGTAAGGCGCACGCCTGGAAAGCGTGTTCCCTCAGGGATCCAGGGTTCAAATCCCTGTCCCGGCGCTTCTGTGGTGAAATGCTCGTGAGCGCCGCCGAGCGGCAGTGAGGCGTCGGGAGAAATTCTACGAACCACGAACGGCGGAAGGATTTGAATCCGACCAGAGGCAGCCCGCGCAGCGTAGTGAGCAGGAACCGCTGGTTCCGGTTCAACTCCCTGTCCCGGCGTCTTTCTTCGAGCGGCGTACGGAGACGGTGAAACCGTCCCAGAGAACGCGATCGACGAGAGGGATTTAATATCCTCTCGATACGAGGTATGTTATGGCGACGCAAGACAGGCTTCGATCGATCGCAGATCTCGACGTCGTGATCGATGCGGACGCACACATCTCCGAGAAAGCAGAACAGCTCGTGCCGTATCTCGATGAGCCGTATAAAAGCATGTTCAGTGGCGGCGACAAGGAATCGGCGAACGTCGCAAAGCCGGGATATCCCAAGGACGAACTCTTTCGTGCGCTGGGTGGGAAACTCCAGTGGGAGGACGTCAGCACCGCCGAAGCGGAGATGGAAGCGATGGAACGGTTCGGACTGGATCACGTCCTCATCACGCCGACACTGAATCTGTATCTCCCGATCTTTTCGGACGAGCGGTACGCCCACGCGCTCTCGAAAGCGTACAACGACTTCGTCGTCGCGGAGTTCCTCGACGATGGGCCGGACGGGTTCAAAGCCGCGATCACCATCTCACCGTTGGCACCCGATAAAGCGGCCGAAGAGATCGATCGGCTCGCGGACCACCCCGATATGGTGGGGGTTATCGTCGGCTCGACCGGCGTGTTCCCCCCGCTGGGCGATCGACGGTACGATCCGATCTATGAAGCGCTCGAAGACAACGACATGCCGTTCGTGCTCCACGGCGCGACCGGCTCGTTCACCAGCGCCCATCCGTTCATCAAGCGCGGGATGAAATCCTACGGCGAGTTACACGTGCTCAGCCACCCGGTCACGCAGATGTTCCAGATGACGAGCATGCTGGGACAGGGCATTCCGGAGCGGTATCCGGACATCGATATCGTCTTTCAGGAGGCGGGTATCGGCTGGATTCCGTTCACGATGTACCGGATGGACAACGAGTACGAAAAGCGTCGCAGTGAGTTCCCGACGCTCAGAAAGAAGCCGAGCGAGTACGTGAAAGAGAACTTCTATTTCACGACGCAGCCGATGATCGAGCCGAAACAGTCGAAATACGTCGCGTGGTTCATCGAGATGTTCGACGGCACCGACAGCCTGATGTTCTCGACGGACTTTCCGCACTACGATTTCGACACGCCCGAAGAGCTGTTCAACATGATTCGAAACCACTTCGGCGCTGAAGAGGTTCAAAAGGTCTTCGGCGGCAACGCAGCAGAGGTGTTCGGGATCGAATGAGCGCAGAGCGAACGCGACACCGGATCTGTTCGGTCGACGAACTCGAACCGGGCGAGCGGATCCTGAAGACGGTTTCCGACCGCGAGATCGGTGTGTTCAACGTCGACGGGAAGTTCCACGCGGTCGCGAACTACTGTGTCCACGCCGGCGGACCGATCTGTGAGGGTCGGCTCTCGGGGATGGTCACCGCCGAAGCGGGCGAGTGGGAATGGGATTGGGCCCGCGAGGGAGAGATTCTCGCGTGTCCGTGGCACGGCTGGGAGTTCGATATTGACTCCGGTGAGTTCCTTGCCGATGACCAGTATCGGCTGATCACCTACGAGACCGAAATCGAAGACGGGACGCTCTACGTCGTATTGGGCGGCGCGTAACCATCGATGGGACGCGACGCGCCACCGGATCCCGAGACGGATCAGAACCGAACGTTCGGAACAGCGTTACAGGTGCATACGAGGATCAAATCGGATCCATCGGCGTATCCGTCCGGTTGGGTCGAACAGGTGCGATTCCGCGACCGGTACGAGCTGCCCCCGTTTCGTCCACCGAGGTTCAGCGATGGAACACGGGTCCGAGAGACGATCGAATCGCTCGAAGACGAACTAGCGATCGAGATCGGATTCACCGCGACCGATGTGGAGGAAGGTTGGTGGGTCGAAATCGATCGAACACCCGCCTTTCGGATCGATCGATACCGTGACGATGCGGCGAACACCGTCATCGAAATGACCGCGGACGCGTTCGTCGACCGGATTCGCGAAGCGCTCATCACACGGTGAGTTCGACGCGATGACACGTATAAAGTAGAATAAAATCGACCGCGACTCGAACGGATTATTGTCGAATCGATAGCTGCGGTAACGAGTACCACAGTACCGCTATTCATCGAATTTCCGGAAGTCGAAGCGAGTCCGTCAGGAGAGTTACAACCGCACGCATTAGGTACATTTATATAGAACCATGGACAATCTTTTGGACGACTATGAGCCAACAGCAGCGAATGGGAGGGCAGCCGATGATTATTCTCGGTGAAGACTCCCAGCGGATGAGAGATCGCGACGCCCAGTCGCACAACATCGCGGCGGCAAAGGCGGTCGCCGAGGCGGTACGTTCGACGCTCGGGCCGAAAGGGATGGACAAAATGCTTGTCTCCTCGATGGGCGATATCACCGTCACGAACGACGGCGTCACCATCCTCAACAAGATGGATATCGACAATCCGACGGCTCAGATGATCATTCAAGTCGCCGAGACACAAGAGGACGAGGCCGGCGACGGAACGACGACAGCGGTCTCGATCGCTGGAGAGCTCTTGAAAAACGCCGAAGACCTCATCGAACAGGACATTCACCCGACTGCGGTCATCAAAGGGTTCCACCT
>SKKJ01000199.1 GCA_007121575.1 Natronomonas sp. | reverse complement strand
TCGTGTTCGGCGAGCGAAGCGGCCGTCTCGACGGCGATATTCCGCCCGGTTCGACTCGGGACGTTGTAGATGATCTGCGGGAGATCGACCGCGTCGGCGATCGCGCGGAAATGCTGTTCCATGCCGGCTGGTTCGGGCTTGTTGTAGTACGGCGAGATGAGAAGCAGGCCGTCGGCTCCGGCGGCGGCGGCCCGTTCGGAGAGTTCGAGCGCTTCTCGGGTGTTGTTTGAGCCGGATCCGGCGATAACGGGAACGTCGTTGACGGCATCGATGACGGTTTCAACGACGTCGATGTGTTCGTCGTGGGTCATCGTCGCGGACTCACCGGTGGTGCCGACGGGAACGAGTCCGTCGACACCAGCCGTTTCGAGCCGTTTTGCGTGCTCGCGGAGCGTTTCGTGATCGATCCCTTCGTCTTCGTCGAACGGCGTGGTCATCGCGGGGAACACGCCGGTGAATGTGTCGTGTGTCATTGCTGTGGTGTCTGGTCGGTCGGTATCTGCGCTGTATGCGCTCGCTGTGATATAGTATGCTGCGTTCGGGCTCTCGTCCGGATCCGACCTACGACGGGGTGCCACGCCGCCGTAGACCGTGCTATGGACGTTTGCCCTTTTTCGAAAAAGCCGCCGAGCCGACGCGCTCGTGGGAACTCGTCCACGAATATTCAATGCGCACGTGGCCCTGCATGTGCAATAAAGCGGTGTGAACCAACTTATGTGTTGTGTGTTCCGTGCGAGATATGGTTCCATTTGTGTGTGATGGAACACCACCGAAACGCTCGATGCCGACCCCAACCGTTGGCTTTGAGTTCAAATCGGGCAATGGAACCGTTATTACGCTGGTTTGATGTTCCGGTTCATCTGGTACTCGTTCTCCTGATGATACTTTTCGAGCTCGACAGTACATGATATCTGTTGGATGCCTATTGGATGCCATGTGCTATCATATGCGCCAGAAATCATTTCATGCTGAACATCTTACGTGGGGGATACATGACACACACAGGACTGAAAGCTCGAATGGCGATCGTCGGGAGCATACTGTTCGCCTTTTATGCGCTCATTGCGATCATCGCCGTCGAAGCCTTCGGCGTTTCGATCCCGCTCGTGCTGCTCGGGACGATCGGTTTCGCCGGCTTTCAGTACGTCGTTGGAAAGAAAGTCGCGCTGTGGAGCTCCGGGGCGGAAGACATGCCAGAGGACCGCTATCCGGAGATTCACCGCTCTGTCGAGCGAATCGCCGACGATATGAACCTCGAGAAGCCCCGGTTGATGATCGCCGATATGGGCGTACCGAACGCGTTCGCGGTCGGCCGCCGCGGTGCGGGCGTCGTCGTCGTCTCCTCGGAACTGCTTCGCCTGCTCGATCACGATGAGCTGGAGGGCGTGCTCGCGCACGAGCTCGCACACATCGACAACCGCGACGTGATAATGATGGTGATGGGTCAATCCATCGCCTCCATGCTCGGACTGGCGGCGTATTTCGCCATCGCGTTCACCCGCGAGGGCGGCATCGGAAACATCATCCTCGGCTATCTGGCCAGTATCGTCGTGCAGATGGTCGCGATGACGTTCGTGTTGGCGATCTCGCGATACCGCGAGTACGTCGCCGACGACGACGCCGCACAACACGTCGGCGGCGACGCGATGGCCCGCGCATTACAGAAGATCTCGACCGCTGGTCAACACTCGAACGCCGAGTTGGACGACAACGTCTCGGCGCTGTGCATCTTCGGCGGCGACAAATCCGCGCTTCAACGGCTCTTCGCGACCCACCCGCCGATCGAAAAGCGAATCGAAGCCGTTCGAGGCGTCGAACGAAGCTTCTACTGAGTTCGGTTATCCGAACCGAATCGAATGTTTATATAACGAATACGAACAACGGCAGTTCATCTCTACCGAAGAGTTCCAAACGAATCGCGCTTTATAAGCGAACGGCTCTCGGACGGTCGTTCGATCGTTTATAAATCATGCTTCGAGTGAGGTCATATCTCAGTTATATACTACTGCGGTCCCGCGGTATCGCACACGTGAGAGTCGAAGCGATTCGGTTATCGACCACCCTTTCTGTATTCGGACAGTCTTGTTCATCCATACATAGTCTTATTTATATATGAGTCCTGTTGCTTATATGTCATCTATATATGGGTTCTCTTGGTTATATACGGACTCTCGTTTGATATGCGCCTGAACGGTTGT
Organism: Natronomonas sp.; assembly: GCA_007121575.1. Taxonomy (GTDB): domain Archaea; phylum Halobacteriota; class Halobacteria; order Halobacteriales; family Haloarculaceae; genus Natronomonas. The sequence continues at coordinate 2,998 of SKKJ01000199.1, read as the reverse complement.
TATGATATCTACGGGTAACAGCGTCTCTTCTTTATATATACTGTCGGATAAGGTATATAAATAAAAAGGCAACAGCGAGAACCATCACCGGTATCTCGTAGGGTTGCTCGTGAAACGTGAACACCGCCGTCGCGATGAACAACGCGCCGGCTAACACCGCGAATCCGAGGTGTCGGTCACCGAAACCGCGGGTGTCGACCGGTTCCGTTTTGACGACCACCTCGCCGCGTTCGAGCCGTTCGAGCGTTCGATCGAACCGATGGGGCGCACGCGCCAACGCGGGTAGCGATCGCTGGAGGTCTCCGATCGACTCTTCGATGAGCGCGTGAAGCTCGCGTTCGATGAGCCCCTGCTCGACCAGAAACGAGCGAACCGCGATCAGGAAGTTGAACTCCGGATCGAGCTGCCGGCAGACGCCCTCCGCGACCGTCCCCACGCGGATGAGCAACATCACGTTCGGCGGGATGCGAAACGGGAAATCTCGAAGCATCGTCGTCAACTCGGTGATGATCGATCGCCACGTGATCTCCGAACGCCCCTCCAGATTCTCGATGACGAGCTTGAGCACACGCCTCACCTCGACTCGATCGACGTTCGGTTCGAGAACATCGAGCGCGATCAGTGCCTCGACGAGTCCGTCGATATCGCGCCGAACGAGCGCTCTGTAGAGCCCGACGATATCCGCCTGGATGAATTCGGGAAGTCGTTCGCTCATCCCGAAATCGTAGAGCAACAGCCGCCCCGTCTCCGTGACGGCGAGGTTCCCCGGATGCGGATCCGCGTGAAACACCCCGTCGACGAGTCCCATCTCAAGGTATACTTTCGTGATCCGGGTCGCCATCTCGTGTGCGTCGACATTGAGGCCGTCGAACGCGTTCTCATCGGTTATCTTTCGCCCGGTCAGGTACTCCATCGCCAACACTCGCTCCGAAGAGAGGGATTCGTACACCTCGGGAATCACGACCCGATCGTCGCCTTCGAAATTGTCCGCGATTTCGGCCATTATCGACCGTTCGCGATCGAAGTCCAGTTCATCGAGGAGAATCTCCTCGAAATCGTCCGCGACGTTTCGAACCGAGTACCGCTGACGCTCTCTGAGAACGGGACTGATGAGCGGGATCAACCACCGAATCACTCGCAGATCTCGCTCGATGACGGCTTTGATCTTCGGCCGGCGGACCTTCACCGCGATCGGTTCGTCCTCGTACGTGAGTTTATAGACGAACGCGAGCGAGCCGCCGGCGACCGGTTCGAGCGTCGAGAGATCGAGTTCGTCTCCGAGTTCTTCTTTCAGGACGGTTTGTGGATCGCCGCCGGTGTCTTCGGGGACTTCGTCCTGGAGCGTCTCGAACGTCTCCGCGTATATCGGCGGGACGATGTCCGGACGCGTGGACAGCACTTGCCCCACCTTGATGAACGCCGGTCCGAGTGCCAACATCGTCTCCCGTATCCGCTCGGCGCGCCGTCGGTGATCTTCCTCGCTCGTCCGGCGTTGCCGTCCGAACAGCACGAACCGGCGTCGGTCTCGAAGAAAGGCGATCGCGAAGGGCAGAAATCGAATAACGACCAGCGCGTACCGGCTGACGAACCCGTTCATTTCAGAACCTCGGACGGGAACGGCCGGTGGAGGATCGACGATTCATATTCGATGATTCGAACAGACGTTATTTAAGATTCGTCCCGGATACAACGTGATCTGCCCTTTCGGCTACACCGTCCGGTTGTTCGCTTCGGCTACGGCTCGTGTTATCCGCTCAAAGACCATTCTCCTCGGCCGAAAAAAGAAAAACGAGAGAAGGCTTCCTACGCCGTCTAGTTCGAGGTGAGCAGGCGTCGGAGCACGAAGTGCAGAATTCCGCCGTTTTCGACGTACCGGACCGCTGCGGGTGTGCCGACCTGTGCCGTCACCGGGAACTCGACCGTCGAGCCGTCCTCGCGCTCTGCGACGACGGTCAACTCGTCGGCCACCTGCAATCCGTCATCGAGACCGCGGATATCGAACGTCTCCGATCCATCGAGGCCGAGCGATTCCCACGAGTCGCCCTCTTCGAACTGCAGCGGGAGGACGCCCATACCGACGAGGTTGTCACGGAAGATGCGCTCGTAGCTTTCGGCGATCGTTGCTCTGACACCGAGGAGATCCGTCCCTTTGGCCGCCCAATCGCGGCTCGAACCGGTTCCGAACTCCTCGCCCGCGAGCACCACGAGCGGTGTCTCTTCCTCGCGATATCGCTGGCTCGCCTCGAAGACGGTCGTTTCCTCGTCCGTCGGTTGGTGGATGGTGTAGCCGCCCTCGACATCGTCGAGCATCTCGTTTTCGATGCGGACGTTGGCGAAGGTGCCTCGCATCATCACTTCGTGGTTACCTCGACGCGATCCGTAGGTGTTGAAATCGTACGGTTCGACGCCGCGTTCTGATAGCCACTGCCCGGCCGGGAGATCCGAACTGAACGGTCCGGCAGGGCTGATGTGATCCGTCGTTACGGTGTCGCCGAGAAGCATCAGACTGCGGGCGTCCTCGATATCTGTGACACCGGGTTCATCCAGCGGGAAGTCGGTGAAGAACGGCGGTTCGCGGATATACGTCGACTCGTCGTCCCACTCGTAGACGTCGCCGGTCGGCGCGTCCAACGCCTCCCATCGGTCGTCGCCCTCGAAGACGGAGGCGTACTTCTCTTCGAACATCTCCGGCGAGACGTTGTCGTGAATCGCTTTTTGAACCTCCTCGGCGTCCGGCCACAGGTCGGCGAGATAGACCGCCTCGCCGTCGTCGTTCGTGCCGATCGGGTCGTTCTCGAGATCGATATCCATCCGCCCGGCGAGCCCGTATGCGACGACCAGCGGCGGACTGGCGAGATAGTTCGCGCGGATCTTCGGGTGAATGCGCGCCTCGAAGTTGCGGTTGCCCGAGAGGACGCTCGCCGTCCAGAGGTCGTGTTCGTCGATGGCCGCTTCGATGGGGTCGGCGAGGGGGCCGGCGTTGCCGATACAGGTCGTA
>SKKJ01000266.1 GCA_007121575.1 Natronomonas sp. | reverse complement strand
GGTTCGTTACTCCGCCGAACTTCGAGTTTGACCCGACGGACACCGCACGTCGCGAGCCGTCTGAGGCCGTGTGAGAGGAGTGTTCGGCCGATCCCTTCGCCCTGTCGCTCTGTCGGCACCGCGATGTCTTTGATGTGTCCGATCGGAACGCCGTATCCCTCGCTTCGGTCGGCGATGATGTATCCGACGACGGCCTCGTCCTCGGCAACGAGAAACCCTTGCGACCCGAGAAACTGTTCGAACGCGATATACGGCCACGGCTGGCTGAACACGTCCGTCTCGATCCCGATTATCTCGAGTAAATCCGCGCGTGTTGCCGGCCTGATCTCAATCCTCGATCGTGGCTCCGTCGGTATCACATCGAACGAATATCGGTCTGTCGGTGGTAAAAACCCCGGCGTTCTCACTCGAATTTGGTGTCTATCTCGTAGCTGTGCCGGAGCAAATCGGCTGTTTTCACGCTGATTCGCTTCATTAAATAGTTGACATATCTCGCATAAGCGTATCCGATAAAAGTCGGTGACGCGACCGGTTCGTCGATGAAATACCCAGAAGATTCATGTATATGTAGGTTTTATCGACAGGTGCACCCATTTGGGTGCATCCCCACCCCCCACCCCGTTTTCAACGTTACGCAGCGGCCGAACCAATTGCTCTCTCCGGCCGCTGCGATTCTCTCTGCAACCTCACACTGATAGCGCGCTCGTTTCGGTTCCTCCGATAGCCGTACGGTTCGTCAGTCCCAAAAAATAGAAATACGCGTGCTCAGTCGTCGGCGGGCGCGGTGCCGCTTCCTTCCTCTGCCTGCTTTTTCGTGTGTGACAGTTTACCGCCGTCGGCGAGAATCTGTCGCTCGCGGTCCGACGCGTTGAGCGTGGCCGTGAGCTCCCAGTCGTCGTTGATGCGGACGGTGAACTCCTCTTGGCCGGATCGGACGGCGTCTGCGACGTCGTCGACGATCTCGATATCGTCACCCTGCTCGATGTTCACGTAATCGGCCTCGTCGATCTCGAGCGGCAGGAGACCGAAGTTGAAGAGGTTCGCGCGGTGGATCCGTGCGAAACTCTGTGCGAGCACGCCTTCGACACCGAGATACATCGGACACAGCGCCGCGTGCTCTCGGGAGGATCCTTGGCCGTAGTTCTCGCCGGCGACGAGGAAGCCGCCGTCGCTGTCGAGTGCGCGTTGAGCGAAGTCCTCATCGACGCGCGAGAGCGTGAACTCCGAGAGCTTCGGGATGTTCGACCGGTACATCAGGATGTCCTGGGTCGCCGGAATGATGTGGTCGGTCGTGATGTTGTCCTCCATCTTGAGGAGGGCGGGTCCGGAGATATCGGTGCCGAGTTCGTCCTTCAGCGGCACGTCGCCGATGTTCGGTCCCTTGATGAGTCCGTCGTCGACGGCCTCGTCTGGTGAGATGATGTCGGGATCGTCCCGGCCCATCCCTTCTTTGTATTTATCGCCCATCTTGAATTCGGGCGCTTCGAGGTCGCCGAGTTCGTCGGCGAGGTCTCGGGGATCGACGATCTCGCCGGCGATCGCCGCGGCCGTGGCGACCTCTGGCGAGCACAGGTAGACGTTATCGTCTTCGATGCCGGAGCGACCCTCGAAATTACGGTTGAAGGTTCGGAGCGAGACGGAGTCGGATGCGGGGACGTGACCGATACCGATACAGGCACCACACGTCGCCTCCGAGAAGTTGACACCAGCCGCCATCATTTCCGCGGTCCAGCCTTCGCGGGCGAGCATCTCGGATGCCTGCTTGGAACCGGGTGCGACGATCATCTCCGTTTTCCGATCGATCGCTCGACCTTCGAGCATCTTCGCTCCGGGGAGGATGTCCTCGTAGGCGCCGTTCGTACAGGAGCCGATGATGACCTGTTCGACGTCCGTGCCGGCGACCTCGCTGACGGGCACGACTTTGTCGGGCATCGACGGGCACGCGATGAGCGGTTCGAGATCAGAGAGATCGACCTCGATGGTGTCTGCGTACTCGGCGTCCTCGTCGGGCTGAAGCTCGACGTACTCGTCCTCGCGGCCGATCCGCGAGAGCCAATCTCTCGTGTTCTCGTCGGTCGGGAAGATCGAAGACGTCGCGCCGAGTTCCGTGCCGAGGTTCGTGATCGTCGTCCGCTCGGGGACGGTCAGCGATTCGACACCGGGGCCGGTGTACTCGAAGATCTTGCCGACGCCGCCCTTAACGGAGAGCTCGCCGAGCAGGTGAAGCGCGACGTCCTTGGCGGTCGCCCACTCTGGGAGTTCACCCTCGAGGTGAACGTTGACGATCTCGGGCATCTCGATGTAGTATGCGCCGCCACCCATCGCGACGGCGACGTCGAGGCCGCCCGATCCGATCGCGAGCTGGCCGAGCCCGCCGGGCGTCGGCGTGTGGCTGTCCGAACCGAGGAGCGTCTTGCCGGGCGCGGCGAAGTTCTCCTTGTGGACGTTGTGACAGATACCGTTACCCGGTCGGCTGTAGTACGCGCCGAACGTTCCCGCGGCGCTGCGGAGGAACCGGTGGTCGTCGGTGTTTTTAAAGTCGAACTGGTAGCTCTGGTGATCGCAGTACTGCGCGGCGAGTTCGGTCTGAACCTCGTCTAGGCCGAGCGCCTCGAACTGCAGCCACACGAGCGTTCCGGTGGTGTCCTGTGTCAGTACCTGATCGATCTCGATCCCGATCTCCTCGCCCGTCTCCAGTTCCCCTTCGACGAGATGGTCGTCAAGAATCTTTTCGGCAAGCGTTAGTCCCATATCGTCAGACAATCGAGTGCCCACGGTTATAAATCCGGCGTGTTCTGCCCACGTACGGCGGTTTGGCAAGTTTTACGGGATCCGACGTGCGCTGCTTTATGAACCGTCTCGAAATATAATGAACAAACGCCCAGTATTCGATAAACTCGCCCTACGCTATTCGGGCGAACGCGAGGTTTCCACTCGTGTTCTCGATGTATACGTCGACGACATCGCCTTCGCTCGCCCCGGGAACAAATATCGTGTACTCGCCTCGGTGGGCGACACCGTCCCCTTTTCGACCGGTATCGGTCACTTTCACCGTATAGGTTTTCCCGGCTTCGAGGTCGTTTTTCGACGGCTGTGTCCCTTGCGATCGCTTGCTCTTCGTGACCGGTCGGAACGCCCCACACGCGTCGCACCGAAGCATGAGGTTACGGTCCTCTTGGACGAGACGCGTGTCCGGAAGGCCACACTCGCTACAACGAACGTACTCTTCGGTGTAATCGTCGACCACTCGCTCGAAATCGCGGTCATCGAACCCACCGTTGTATCTGCCGACGCCGTCCTCGAACTTCCCCGAGGTCGCGAGCGTCTGCTGGACGAACCGGTGGAGATGTTCTGGATCACGATTCAGCGCGTCAGCGACCGCGCCGAGGTTCGTAAACCGCGTGAACGCTCCGTCGGTCTGTGCGACGGCGTCGGGGACCGAAAGCCGATCGCCGGCCGATCCGATATCGGGGACTGCATCCAGCGCCCGGTCGAGACTATCTCCATATTCCATGCGAACGGATACGGGCGAGAGCCCTAAATGCGTTCCGAGACGCCGGCGACCAGCGAACGAACGGTTTTGTAGCCACCGACCGACGCTTCGGTATGGAGCCGACGACTCCGCAAGAAGCGTGTTTTGAAGCCGGCATCAAATTCGGGACGCTCTATCACCAGTTCGCGGGCACGCCCGTCTCCCCGAAGAGTAGCGCCAGCTTGGCTCGGGCGATCGAAGAGGCTGTCGAGAACCAACCGTTCTGCTCGTCCGTCACCGTTGAAATTCTCGATGATGTGTTGCGAGCGGAACTCGCCGAGCGGTCCGCCGAATACACCGAACTCACGGGCCGGTTCATGGAGGTCGAAATCTTCGTCGAGTACGAAGGTATCCGCGTCGTCGCGGTGATGGAAATGGACGGCGACTATCCTCGAATGAGGCTCGACCGAGTGGACGAATGAGGTGGCGCTGATACACTCACAGACCGAACGGCAATAAAAACGGCTCTTCACTTCCGCTTTGCGGCGTGTTTTTAATGATAACGGCGAAGAACATGTGGTATGAGCCAAGCGACACTCGATGACGACGAACTGTTCGACGAAGCGGCGGCCGAAATGCGCGAAGACGTCGAAGCGAGCCTCGCCGAAGCGCGAGCGGCACTTCCCGCGCCGGACGCTATCTGGGACGCCGAAGCCGACAACACGCTCGGCGTACTGAACGGACTGAAAGGCGCGCTCGATCCGGGGGAGGCGACAGATCACCTCCGAGACGCGAAGAAGTGGTTCGCGATGGGTCAGAAAGCGGACGCGTTCGAGGATGCGGCCGATCTCGAAGCCGATATCGAGGCGATCGAATCGGTTCTCGAACAAATCTCGACGGCGCACGAACAAGTGAGCCAGCTCACCGCAACGATACCCGAACTCCGCGGTGCACTCGAAGACGCCGCAGGCGAAGAAGACGAATCCTAACGTCGATTCGAATCCTAACGACGTTTCCGGCGAGTCGAGGTGAGCTGTGCTCTCCGATCGGCTCGTCGGTTCAGGGTTCGGGCCGGGAACCGATTCGGATCTCGATCGTCTGGCGTTCTCCGTCGCGGATGATCGTCGCCGGAACCCGGTCTCCCGGGGACAACTCTAATGCAAGCGTCGTCCCGAGATCTGCGTTGGAATCGATCCGGTTGTCCGCTAACTCGACGAGCACATCTCCGCCGACCGGGACGCGAGTTCCGCTGACCGTTTCCTCGCCGCTTGCCCCTCGTAGAACTCCCTCTGCCGGTCCGTCGGGGGTCGTCTCGACGATGAATATCCCCCGGGGCTCGTCTAAATCGTTCGCTTCCGCGACTCTCGGGGTCACCTCTATCAGTCTGATCCCGAGGAATGGGTGGTCGTAGCTCCCGGTTTCGATGAGTTCGGGGAGAACTCGCCGAGCGAGCAGCGGTGAGACGGCGAACCCGACGCTCGTTCCCGCACCAGCGACGGCGATACCGGTGACTTCTCCGTCCATCGTGACGAGCGGACCCCCGCTGTTGCCGGGATCGAGCCCGGCATCGGTTTGGACCGTGTTCGGGATCGAAAACCCGGTCTGTTCGTTTGGTAACGAGCGGTTTCTACCGCTGATGATCCCGGTCGAAACGGACGATTCGAGCCCGAACGGGCTTCCCAACGCAAGCACTTCGGTACCGACCGGTGGCACCGACTCGACCAGC
>SKKJ01000327.1 GCA_007121575.1 Natronomonas sp. | reverse complement strand
GAAGAATCCGTGATATATTCATCGGAGGGCGATAGCGCCGGCACGGACATAGTAAGAATAATTCTACTCGCCCGTCGTTCAGAGTAATTTCAGGCACACACGGGGTATGGTGATGTTTGCGTCCAGCGGGACGGTATTCTGAGGCTTAGAACTCAGGATGACGCTCGCTTACTGACCGCCTAAATTGAGTCGGCCGTCGGTGATCAGTTCTTTAGTCAGCTTTTCAGTATCTTCCGGGATTTCTACGGGAGGATCGAATGGGTCCTCATACAGCGCATCGGGATCCTTCCAAACCACATATAAAAGCGAGAGCGTATATTCCGGTCGGCCTCTCCCACGTGTATAAAAGTCAACTCGAGTGATCGCGTCGTGTGCGAACGGCTCCTCATCGTCCACTTCCACGTTCATCCGGTCAGTCGCGACGGCACGCCACGTCCCGCCGGCAAGAGTCGCTAATGGTGACGGGGGAAGTGGAGAAGGTGGATACATCAGATAGTTTGCGACGCTCTCGCCGAGAATAGCCTCGATATCGCTGTGGATATCCGTTTCCGACCGCGCGGTGAAATTTTTCGTCTGTCCCCGTGACTCAAAGAGACCGTCACCTTGGTTCACCAACGTGTACGGTTTCGGATCGTCCTCCATCACGAACCCGGCGAAGAACTGGAGGCTGTGATGGAGCGTGTTCCGATTCGGGGTGAGACGGATATCGCCACCGACGAGACCCTGGCCACCACCGGGATGAACCGCCGCAAAGAACGGGTGATCTGAGAATCCGAACTGCTCGGGAGTGTTCGGTTCGGAAGAACCACCTCCACCCGCACCCTGATACACCGCCAGATAGCCAGGTGGATCCGCGAGCGTTTCATGTCCTTTCGCCGCCGCCGTCGAGGAAAGGCCGGCGATCGTCGCCGCACCGAGACCGATCCCTTTTAAGTATTGTCGTCTGTTTGGCGTCTGTGTCATATTTCGAACACCTGTGTATGAACAGTCTTACCAAACATCATATATGATATAAATGTTTGGCAAATATATGGTACGTAGTATATAACAACCGACAGACGATGTTATATAAACCGTATATATACGAAATAATTGATTATTGCTCAGATCAGTCGGTCGGCAATAAATGAAGATGACTACTCACCGACGACCGTCACAGCGCGACGGTATTATATACGTTCTCCGAAATATCACTCAGACGATACGGTTTCTCATTTCCTCGCCCGCCATCGCCCGTTCGACGTTCTCTTTAAATAGGTCGGCAAGATCCAGATGGTATCGGTTCGTCGCCGAGCCCTTATGCGGCGAAACGATGACCTCCTCGAAGTCCCAAAGGGGTGAGTCTTCCGGGAGCGGTTCCTCCTCGAACACGTCCAAGCCCGCGCCGGCGATCTCGCCGGCTTCGAGCGCATCGATGAGCGCCGACTCGTCGACGACGGCTCCGCGGGCGACGTTGATGAGATACGAATCGTCGCGAAGCACGTCGAACTCGGGCTCGCCGATCATGTTCTCCGTTTCGGGCGTTTGCGGAACGGTAAGCACGACGAATCGAGCGCCGTCGATCGCGTCGTGAAGTTGCTCCGGTGCGAAGATTTCAGAGACACCCGGGACGGCTTCGTCGGAGCGACGAACGCCGACGACGTCCATCCCGAGAGCGTCACAGCGGACCGCCGTCGCCTCGCCGATCGTTCCCAGTCCGACGACGCAGACGCGCTCGTTTTCGAGCGTGAAGGGACGTTCGTAGGCGGGGCTCATCCATTCGCGCCGGTTCTCGTGATCGCGGTAGAGGTGACCAAGTCGGGCGAACGAAAGCATCATGTTGAGCGCGAGCTCGCTCACGGTCGAGCCGTGGACGCCCGAGCTATTCGTGAAGGCGATGCCGGCGGACTCGTACGCCTCCGTGTCGAACTCGTCGTAGCCGGCTCGAATACAGTGAATCCAGCCCGCATCGGTGAACTCCGGCCGTGGGAAGTACGTCGCGATCGCGTCGGTCCGTTCGAACGTCTCGCCGTCACCGACGAGTTCGACCGGAACGGGCAGTTCGGACACCGCCTCGACGAATGGCGCTTTCGGGATCACGTTCTCGATCGATTCGTGGACGAAGAGCCGTTCGATCTCGGGAGAATCAACCATACGGTACGTTTCCGCCGAAGCCGAATTGAATGTTTGTGTCTACGGCACTCACCCACGCGGGACACGGTGATATCGGCGTGGTCGATCGCGGCAACGCTTAACAGTTCACTCTTCGAACCGCTCAAGCATGGAGTATACGACACTCGGCGACACGGGGATGGAAGTGAGTCGCATCTGTCTCGGCTGTATGAGTTTCGGATCCGACGACTGGCGCGATTGGGTCTTGAGCGAAGAGGAAAGCCGCCCGATCATCGAGCGGGCGATCGATCTTGGGATCAACTTCTTCGATACGGCGAACATATACTCGTGGGGCGAGTCGGAGCGAATCCTCGGCGACGTGCTCTCCGAATACGATCGGGACGAACAGGTCGTCGCCACCAAGGCGTACTTCCAGATGGACGACGAGAACGGCAACTCCGGCGGGCTCTCACGGAAAGCGATCGAGCAGGAGATCGCGAACAGTCTGGACCGACTCGGGATGAACACCGTCGATCTGCTGCAGATTCATCGCTGGGATTACGACACGCCGATCGAAGAGACGCTTCGAGCGCTCGACGACATCGTTCGCCGAAATCAGGCACGGTATCTGGGCGGGTCGTCGATGTGGGCCCACCAGTTCGCGGACGCACTCCACACGAGCGATCGACTCGGTCTCGAACGGTTCGCGACGATGCAGAACCACTACAACCTCACGTATCGCGAAGAGGAGCGCGAGATGCTGCCGCTTTGTCAACGGGAGGGGATCGGCGTCATTCCGTGGAGTCCGATCGCCCGCGGCTATCTGACCCGTCCGGACGAATCGTTCCGCGAAACGACCCGTGGCGCGTTCATGGACGAAGACGATCACTATGCGAAACGGATCGCCGCGTATCGATCGAACGGTGGCGCAGAGATCAACGCTCGAGTCGAGGAGTTAGCCGACGAGAGAGGCGTTACGATGGCACAGATCAGTCTCGCGTGGCTGCTGCACAAAGAGTGGGTCACCGCTCCGATCATCGGCACGACGAGCGTCGAACACCTCGAAGACGCCGTCGAAGCGATCGAGATCGATCTCTCGGACGACGACATCGAGTATTTAGAGGGACCGTACGCTCCGAAGGGGATTCTCGGCCACGAATAGCCACGGGAACCGGGACCGGTTCCGAGCGGGCGTGACGCTCCAAGATTACGCGTCGGGATCTTCGGCCAGATCGAGGGCCGCGCCACCGGTGACGATCGTCGTCGCCCCTTCGAAGATGCCGGCCACGTGGATCGCACCGCGGATCTCCTCCTCGGTCGCGCCGTGGCGACGTGCATCCTCGATGTGGTTACTACACGGATCGACGTGCCCGCCCACGGCGGTGACTGCGATCGCGACCAGCTCGCGTGTCTTTCGTGGGAACGCCTCGGTATCGTTCCGGAGGACGTACTCGACGAGCGAGTCATACCGATCCGCGTACGCCGCGTCTGCGCTCAGAAATTCGGCAAACCCGGGGTACGTATACGTCCGTTCCTCCATCATCGCTTCGACGCTTTTGTGTCGGTCTTCGGCCATGAGAGATATTCATAATTATTTATAATAAACCCTTGGGCGCCATCCCTCCAAAGCACGAATGCAGCCCACGTTACCGAGAGTTCGCCGCGTCAGTGCTGTGAACACCGAACCGATCTCCAGATAAGTCGGCAATATTATCTGGTTCGTATGCGGTCGGCGACCGGTTGATCAAAGCGTATGCGGTCGCTTCACATCTATTTCTGTGTGCTCGTGGATGTGACAACGAGATACTGGATGAAATGGGCTTAAGCGTACTTTCTCCACCCATAGCGCGGGTTTTTGTGTGAGACCATTTGTCACAGAAAGCAGAAATAACAGCCTCATTCGAGAAGCAGCGACATCACTGGCCGTGATACATACACAAAACCTCATCGAGTGTATCGTGGCACAGTACATAGAGAGATATTCACAATCATGGTTCTTACGATACGTCATCCAGCAACGAGGAGGTTCCGGCGATGAATACCGTCGAGCAGTGGAAACAGGAGAAACACCCGCTTGACGTCATCGAAGACGTCAAGCGATACGCCGAGGCGGGGATGAGTTTCGAGGAGATCGAAGCCGAGGCGGGAGACGGCGAATGGGAGCGCCTCAAGTGGGCGGGAATGTACGCCCACGGGAACCACGACGACTACTTCATGATGCGGACGAAGGTCCCCGGTGGCCGGCTCACGCCCGAGCAGGCCGAAGTTATCGGTGAAGTGGCCGAAGAGTTCGCGACCGCGCCCGAGGAATTCGGTGGCACCGAACAGAACGAGATCTGGGGGGACGCATTTCTCGATATCACGACCCGACAGGACGTCCAGATGCACTGGATAGAGATCGAAGACGTTCCCGAGATTTGGACCCGATATGACGAGGTCGGACTCACCACGATCCAAGGGTGTGGTGACTCCGCCCGGAACGTGCTGGGCTGTCCGGCCGCCGGGCTTACCGACCACGACGCCTTCGACGCCCAACCGGTCGTGGAAGCGGTTTCGGACTTTTTCACCGAAAACCGCGAGTACGCCAACTTACCGCGGAAGTTCAAGCTGACCGTTACCGGCTGTCGACACGACTGTGGGCAGTCTCAGATAAACGATGTCGGACTCGTTCCGGCGCGCAAACGGCTCGACGGCCGAGAGTATTACGGGTTTCATGCCCGCGTCGGTGGCGGACTCTCCGATGGCCCCCGAATGGCTTCGACACTCGACATCTTCGTATCTCCCGAGGACACCGTCGAGTTCTGTCGAGCCGTCGCTCAGACGTTCAAGGAACTGGGCGATCGGAATAATCGCGGCGTCTGTCGGATGCGCTATCTCGTCGAGGCGATGGGGCCGGAAACATTCGAAAAAGCCGTCCGCGACCGCTGTACCGTCGAGTTACCGACGAGGGGAACGGATCTCACGAAGGAGTACCAGGGTGATCACGTCGGCGTCCGCGAGCAAAAACAGGACGGGTTGCAGTACGTCGGGTTCAACGTCATCGCCGGACGAATGGGGGGCGACGAGTTCGCCGAAGCCGCCGAAGCCGCTCGGAAGTACGGCACCGACGACGCGACCGTTCGGCTCGCGACCGACCAGAACTTCCTCGTGACACACGTCCCCGAGGAAAATCTCGGTGGGTTGAT
>SKKJ01000077.1 GCA_007121575.1 Natronomonas sp. | reverse complement strand
CGACCGCCGTCGTGGCGCTCGTTCTCTGTATGCTCGGGTTGTTCAGTTTGGTGTCCGGAAGCTCAGTTCCTGTGTTAATCGGGACGATCGTGTTGATGGCCATCGGGTTTTGGGCGTTCTTTCCCATCACGCAAGCGTATCTGATGGACAGTTTCGACGACGGAACGATGGGCGGCGATCTGGGGGCGGTGAAAACCGTTTGGGGACTCATCGGTAGCCTCAGCCCCGCCTACGTCGGGTATATCGCCGATTGGCAGAACTATACGCTCGCGTATATCGGTTTAGGTATCTGTCTCATCGCGAGCGTAACGCTTCTCGTCGTCGTGTGGCGTTCGTATTGACATTCACGAGAGCCGTTCGACCACAGCTCATGTTCGGGCTCACAGATTTTCGGTGAACGGGCTCCATCGAGATTCTCTTCTTTGGACACTTACGAAGGATAGTGCGCAGTTGGTACAGAGAACTACGCAGCAATCGGTAGTTGTCGATTCGATACTCTATCAATCTGATAGCATCTGTTCAAGTTCTTCTTTATCCCGGCCTGTGTTCCAAGTGAAAAGCCATTGCTTGATACCGAGGCGGCGGCTCGGGTCCTCCTGAATGTACGTCGGCGTCTGAAAATAGTTCACGATGGTGACGAGTAAGATACCGCCGACGGTGTTCCCGAGCAGGACGGGAAGAGCGAAGTTATACGCCCCGTACAAAAGCCCGATCTGCCCGACGTGAACGAGATACACGACCTCCGTACTCGCAACCACTACGTGGAACAAGTTCCCGAAAGGAATCGCAAGGAATGCCATGTACACGAGAATAAATCGCGCCGTCGCATCAGTCACACTGAAGTCCAGCCAAACGACACCTGCCACGATCAGACCTGCAAACACAGCTTTGAAAAACAGCGCGATCCAGTCCGTTTCGACGCCACCCATACCGATTTCTACGGCGGTTTGAGCCGCTTCGGGGGAGAACACACCCCCATACGCCAATGCTGTCGCACCCAATGCCCCTCCCACGACGTTTCCCAGTAACACGATGCCCCACATTCCGAGCATAGCGGGCACACTCGCCATCCGTTCGATGACGAGAGCAACCGGGGGAAGCGTGTTCTCGGTGTAGAGTTGATAGTTACCCAAGATAATGTAGACGAACCCGATCGGATACAGGAGCGCGCCGACTAACGGGATTCCATCCGTTGCGTGTGTCATCGAGACATACAGCAAGACGGTTAACGTGATCGCAAAGCCGGCGGCGAGGCCGCTAAAAAAGAGTTCACGATAACTCCGTGAGATCTCTTCGTCCGCATCGACGATAACGCGTTCGAAGATCTCATTTGAGGTAAAGCGATCACGGAGAACAGCACTTTGTGATAGATCTCTTTTATCTCCTTTTTCGCTTGTCATATGAATCTTATTTTTGGAGGCCGTATAAGGGTACCCGTATATAAATCGCTGCCTTTGAATTTTTCGATCAGGGTAACCGGTGAGTAGGTCTCCTGAGCGGGAGGTTCAGCAAGGTAATCGGAGTTACATGACAGCGATTGGTTGCATCCATCCTCTTTATTCAGCAGGCCACTTCTGGCGAAACTCGTGCGGATCGAAAGGAACTGTATTAAGCACACAGCGGATATGTTGTCCGGGGCCGCGGACCAATTACAGCCTCGAATCTACCGCTTCCGGATCGATGTACTTGATCGTGTACTGGCTGGACAACGACATCGTTATCCCGATCCAAGCATTAGAGTGGAGAATGGTTCCCTCCAACAACCACGCTGAGCGTCAGCTGCCCCACAAGGCAACGCTTTACTGTCCGAATTGTACACACGAAAGTCGCATTAACGGGGACTGGATCATCCACGTCCACACCACCTATCTCGACTACGAATGCCCCGAATGTGGGAAGAAGATTGAATCTCGTTCAGATGGCCCGGCTGTGATTCCCTCCGCCTGAATTTCCCCGAGGCACTCGGCCTGTTTCACCTGTAGCGGAGCACTTCATACGGACGGTTGTAGTCTATGCTGGTTCGCGCCGGCTTGGGACTTTCCGTGTCCAAATCCTTATGAATGATTTTTTATTCGGATGATCTACTCAAACTCTTAACCCGAATTTGAAATTATAAATGATTAATTGGCAGATACTGATAAAAACGTGCTGGGTATACAGGACGACCGCACAACGTATCAGTGGTTGGGGATTTCGACAGAGCTGCTAAACGTTTATTATCGTTCTCCGTCTGTCTTTGCCGAACGATGAATCTGGCACACGCGCTCGAACGAACCGCACAACGTCAGCCGGAGGCCCGGGCGCTTTCAGGTCGGGGCGCTGAGGACGGACGGACGTACGCCGAAGTGCTCGAACGGGTCGAACGTCTCTCGACGGGACTTGATCAACTCGGTGTCGCTGCCGGCGACCGAGTGGCGATACTGATGAAAAACCACGCGGCGTTCATCGAGACCTCGTTCGCGGTGTATCGACTCGGTGCGATCAAAGTGCCGCTCAATTCGATGCTCACGCCATCCGAACACGCGATGCTCGTTTCCGATGCAGATGTCGATACGCTCGTCGTCGAAACGTCGTTCCTCGAACACTGCGAGGAGATACAAGCGAGTTTCGAGACAGTGATTACAGTCGGTGACGGTGATGGTGATGGTAACGACGACGTTGCGCTCTCGTTCGCTTCGATGTCGAAAGACTACGATAAACTCATCGTCGAGACTGAACCGAACACCGAGACGGCGGACGTATCGCTCGATGATCGCTGTGCGCTCATGTACACGTCCGGAACGACCGGGCGGCCGAAAGGCGTCCAGCACACCCACGGGACGTGGCTGTCGACGGCGTTGGGACTTAAAAGCGTCCTCGAACAGACGGATGGGGAAGTGACACTACACGCAGCACCGCTGACACACGGATCCGGGTTTCTCGTCGAATCGACCGTCCTCGCCGGCGGGAGAAACCACGTCCAGGACGTGTTCGAGCCGAATCGGTTCCTCGAGACGGTCGAAGAAGTCGGCGTCAACACTGTCTTCGTCGCCCCGACGATGATCTATAAACTCCTGGATAACTACGACGGCAGCGAATCGTACGACACTAGCTCGTTGCAGTCGATCTATTATGCAGGGTCACCGATGACCGCCGCGAGGATCGAAGAGGGGATCGAAAAGCTCGGAAACGTCTTCGTCCAATCGTACGGCCAAATGGAGTGTCCGATGATCGCGACGGTGCTGGATCGAGACGATCACTGGATCGCCACCGAAAACGAGACGCACCGCCAACGGCTTCAATCGGCCGGGCGCGAGGTCGATATCGCTCACCTCCGAATCGTCGATGACGACGGCGAATCCGTACCGAGAGGTGAGGTCGGCGAGGTTGTACTCAAAGGTCCACACGTCACGCCAGGATACTGGAATCTGCCCGATGCGACCGAGGAGACGTTCTCCGACGGCTGGCTTTACACCGGCGATATGGCCCGTGTCGACGAAGACGGGTATCTGTACATCATGGATCGGAAAAAGGACATGATAATCACCGGCGGGATGAACGTCTTCCCGCGAGAGATAGAGGAAGTGATCGTCGAACACGAGCGCGTCTCCAACGCAGCGGTGATCGGGGTACCGGACGAGTACTGGGGTGAAAAAGTGACCGCGCTCGTCGAGCCGCGGCCGAACGAAACCGTCGATGACGAAGCGCTCATCGAAGCGATACGCGAGCGATGCGCAGAGCGGTTAGCCGCGTACAAGAAACCGAAAACGATCGAGATACTCGAAGAGCTCCCCAGAAACTCCTACGGGAAGGTGCTCAAAACCGAGCTTCGAGAGAAGTACTGGGGCGAGACGGATCGGAACGTGAACTGAAAAATCGAAACGCGAACTACGCGATCGAAACGCGAACAAAGCACGCATCTCGACGGCCGGTGACTGTTAGATCGGTTCGAAGAAGAACGCGCCGTCCCGCTCTTCGAGAAACGCAACGGGATCTCCCGGTTCGAGTTCGGGATTATCGGTGATTCGGGCGGTCACTCGAACGGTCTCTTCGTGACCGACATCGACGATCGCCACTTCGAACGGTTCCTGGCCCTGATGATCGGAGCCCGGAACTCGGATCGTGGTGCGCGCATAGACCGTTCCAGACCCTTCGATCGGTGCCAGTTCTATCGATTCGCTCGAACACTCCCGACACGCGTAGACGTGATGGCCGTACAATGTGTCACACTCGCTGCACCGCGAGGCCGGAAACGCGGTTGAATCGGCTTCAGACATGGTCTGGGCCCCCCAAGACGGTGACCGTGCTCACGACGCCGCTCCCGCCGAGATTGTGTGCTAACCCGATCTCGGCTCCGTCGACTTGGTTTTCGTGTTCGCCGCGCAACTGCTTGCAGATCTCGTAAATCTGTCCGATGCCGGTCGCCCCGACCGGATGACCTTTCGCGAGCAGTCCGCCGCTCGGATTGATCGGGATCTCACCGTCGACAGCGGTTCGTCCGTCGGCGACCGCCCGCGCACCCTCGCCCTTTTCGAAGAAGCCGAGATCCTCCGAGTCGCCGATCTCCGCCGCCGAAAAGCAATCGTGTAGTTCGACCACGTCGACGTCCGCCGGGCCGATTCCGGCCTGTTCGTAGGCCGATCGAGCGGCAGTCGTCGTCGCCTCAAGCGTCGTCAGATCCTCATAGCGGTAGGCGGCGCTTCGCCCGGTCGTGTGGCCGCTTCCGAGCACCCGGATCGGTCGGTCAGCGAACTCGGTGGCGAGTTCGTCGGCTGCGAGAATGACCGCGGCACTCCCGTCCGACGCGGGACAGCAGTCATACAGTCGAAGCGGGTCGGCGACTGGACGGGAATCGACGACGTCTTCGATCGTGACCTCCGATCGAAACCGTGCCCGTGGGTTCGAGACGCCGTTTTTCCGGTTTTTGACCGAGACGGCGGCGATTTCTTCGCGGGTCGCGTCGTACTCGTGCATGTACCGATCCAACATCAGTCCGTAAAAGCCGGGAAACGTAAGACCGGTCGCTCCTTCCGTCCCTTGGTCAGCCGCACTGCCGAGCGCGCGTGTGAACTCCGACGTCTCGGCGTTTGTCATGCTTTCGACGCCAACCGCGATGATGACGTCGTGGACGCCGGTTTGGATCGCCTGATACGCCTGTCGGAACGCGATACCGGAGCTGGCGCACGCGCCCTCCGTTTTCATCGCGGGGATACCGGAGAGTCCGACGCTGTCGGTGATAAGCGGCGCGAGCGTCTCTTGACCCTCTAACATCCCGCCGACGAAGTTTCCGAGATAAAGCGCAT
>SKKJ01000193.1 GCA_007121575.1 Natronomonas sp. | reverse complement strand
GACACGCCATGCTGCGCCGTGAGGGGTTTCGCCGCTTTCACGATACGACCGAAGGTGCCACGGAAGTGATTCAGGACCGGCTCGAAACCATCGGGTATGTGGTCGATTTCGAACAGATCTATGCGACCTACCGAGAGCCAATCGCGGAAGGAGTACAGAATCTCGCAACGGGCACACTCACCGTTATCGGCGGCCTCCCGGGTGTACTGCTCGGGTTCACGGTGACGGTGTTCGTCCTCTTTGCGTTATTACGCGACGGTGAACGGTTAGTCGCATGGCTTCAATCGGTCGCCCCTATCAACGACCGAGTCCAGCGGAACCTGCTCCGAGAACTCGATCACCTCATGTGGGCGTCCGTTGTGGGGAACGTTGCTGTCGCGGGCATTCAAGCGGTGCTGCTCGGGATCGGCTTAACGCTCGTTGGTATGCCCGGAGTCATCTTCCTGACCGTGGTAACGTTCATCCTCGCCTTGCTTCCACTCGTAGGAGCATTCGGCGTTTGGGTTCCGGTTTCGACGTATCTTTTCCTGATCGGCCGACCGTTCGCAGCCGGATTGTTCGTGATCTATGGGTTAGCAGTCAGCGTCTCGGATATCTACCTTCGACCCGCGCTTATCAGCCGAAGCGGGACGGTTAACGTGGCGATCATCGTCGTAGGAATTTTCGGGGGAATCGTCCTGTTTGGAGCGATTGGCCTGTTCATCGGACCCGTGGTTCTCGGTGGCGCAAAAATCGTCTTAGACTTGTTTGCCCAAGAGAGAACCGAACCGACCACCGCCTGATTCCGAGTAGATATCACTGGTTTTCATCCGACCAAGCGGAGTCACCCCGCCATTGAATTTATAATATTTATGCTCACATACCGAGCACAGCGATGTTTACGAGCTCCCATACATGGACCGCACCGTCGACCGATCCGAACGACGAACAGTTCGGTGACATCGTCGAACCGACCGATCTCGACGGGATGGACGAGTACGAGTGCGTGATCGTCGGCGAGCCGTACGACGAGGCACACATCGTCGGCCGCCCGGGCGCGAGGCGTGGGCCGAAGGCACTCAGAGAAGCGCTCGAAGGGACGAAAACGCACCACTTCGAAAACGGCCCGGTCGAATCGATCGGCGATCTCGGCGATATCGCGTATCCGATGGGACACACAGTCTTGGACGCCCAAAGCGCGTTTCTTGAGGTAACTGAACGAGTTCACGCACGTGAGGCGCTGCCGGTGTTTTTCGGCGGCGATCACTCGCTCGCGTACCCGAACGTTCGACCGCTGCTCGACCGATACGACTCGGTCGGTGTGATCAACCTGGATTCACACTCGGATGTCCGAACGTTCATTGACGGCCAGCCACACACCGGCACGCCGTTCAGACAGCTCATCGAGGACGGGCTCGACGCATACGCGCAGATCGGCGCTCGACAGTTCGGACTGAGCAGTCCGTACGTCGAATACCTGGACGAACACGGCGTCGAAGTGATCACCGCAGAGGAGGCGAGCTTTGATATCGATGAGAGCGTTCGCCGGGCGCGCGCGGCGATGGACGACGTGGAGGCGATCTACGTGAGTTTCGATGTCGACGTGCTCGATACGTCGACCGCGCCGGGGACGAGTTCCTCAGAGCCCGGTGGATTGCGTTCGTTGGAAGTGTATCGAATACTGAGATTGCTCGCCGAAGATCAGCGGATTACGGGGTTCGGCGTTTACGAACTGTCACCGATGCTCGATTCGAACGACGTGACTGTCAATACCAGCGCGCGCGGAGTCGCACACTTTTTAAGCGGATATCAATCCCGGTAGCACAAAGAGAGCTATCGATCGAACGTCCGTATCATTCGAACGAACCGATCTCATCACTCGATCGGGGTTCCGGTGCCGATGAGATGGTTGCTCAGTAGCTCGTTTATCTCCTCGGTCACCGGTCCTACTTCGCCGGTTCCGATTGGGTCGCCGTTGAGATGGGTGATCGATTTGACGCCCGTGATCGAACCGGTCACGAAACACTCATCGGCAGTGTAGAGATCGTACGGCGTCAGATCGGTGACGGACCCCTTCAGTCGGTCGTGTGCATCGAGCATCTCCAAAAGCGTCGCCCGCGTCGTTCCCGAGAGGATCCGCTGCTCGCCGGGAGTGAGAACCGTATCCCCGCTGACGACGAAGACGTTCGTTCCAGCCGCTTCGGTTACGTACCCGGCATCGTCGAGCCGAATCGGGACCGACGCATCCGTATCGGCGATTTCAATTTTCGCGAGGATGTTCGGGATATAGTGGTTCGCTTTCACCCTGGGATCACGAACGACGGGGGAGGGCGATCGAACCGCAGAGAGCCGCGCACGTCCGGCAGCGAGTTCTCTGAGCCCACCAGAGCGGTTGAGTTGCGGGATCACGTAGACGTTCGGCCCCTCGAGGCGGTCGTTGTTGGAAATCCCGATCGGTCCCTCACCGCGGGTAACGATCGGACGGAGATACCCGTCGGTCATCTCGTTTTTCCGGGCCGTTTCGAGCCACAGTTCTCTCATCTCGGCTTTCGTGAGTTCGTCGGCCAGCCCGATCCGGACTCGTTTGGCCGAGCGGTAAAATCGATCGAGGTGCTTATCGAGTTTGAGCATTCGACCTTCTGCGACGCGGACGCCTTCGAAGATTCCGTCTCCGTAGACGAACGACCAATCGAGCACCGAAACGGTCGCCTCGGGCCCTTTCACGAACTCGCCGTTGATGTTCACCCACGTGTCTTGCCACAGGTTAGCAAACTCAGACATACAGTGAGTACGTTACGCGAGAGTACGTAACTCTATGCACCAATGATGTGATTGCCTGAACTCGAAAAAGCGTGACACCGAGCAGGTGCGACGGAGTTCAGGCGTTGTTCATCCGAAGCGACGTTTCAGTTCCGCAGATTCGACACGTAGACAGACGGTACGGTTCCCGTGAGAACGCCGCGTTTTCGGCCTGCCGACTCTCCGTACGGAGTTGAATCGAAACGTCGTGGAGGGTCTCGGTTCCGCACACGTCACACTGCTCAGTCATCCCACCAGTACCTTCGTCTGTTCGAATCGCCATGTGTACGCGTCCGTTCTGTGGATGGACGTATAAAAATCGAACTCGGTTCGGGACCGTTTTGATATAAAAGCGACCCGATTTCGGACCGTTTAGTTACTTAAATCAGCTCGAACATATAGATAAAATTACCAGATTAAACCGACGGAAACGGTTCAAAGCGTTCGCTCAAGGCGTAACATGGGAGATCATTGAACAGCCAAAATAATTATATAATAAATTCAGATGGCATATCAGTAATAAATCACATAACAGATTCAACGCACGAATCGCACATTGAATTCGTCTGAACACACCACAGAAACACCACGCTCAGCAACTGACGAATCGCCCACCTGATAGATCCTCAACCACCGGTGCAAGCGTGGCGGGGAGGTGGTGCCGAAGGGGAAAAGATTTGATTCGGGAACGACAGAATGTGAGTATGCAAGCAGTCGTACTCGCTGCAGGGGAGGGGACCCGACTCCGGCCGCTGACCGAGGACAAACCCAAAGCCCTCGTGGAGGTCAACGGTCGTCCGATCTTGAGCCACTGTTTCGATCGGCTCATCGAACTCGACGCGAGCGAGTTGCTCGTCGTCGTCGGATATAAAAAGGAGAAACTAATCGATTATTACGGTGACGAGTACGAAGGCGTCCCGATCACATACACCCACCAGCGCGATCCAAAGGGACTCGCTCACGCGTTACTGTGCGTCGAAGAGCACGTCGACGACGATTTCATGCTTATACTCGGTGACAACATCTTCGAGGCGAACCTGCACGACGTGCTCAACCGCCAGCGCGAGGACCGAGCCGACGCCGCCTTCCTCGTCGAGGAGGTTCCGTGGGAGGAGGCCTCCCGCTACGGCGTCTGTGACACCAACGACTACGGCGAGATCGTCGAAGTGATCGAAAAACCAGACGACCCGCCGACGAACCTCGTCATGACCGGGTTTTACACGTTCACGCCGGCGATCTTTCACGCCTGTCACCTCGTCCAACCCTCCGATCGCGGCGAGTACGAACTCTCGGACGCGATCGATCTGTTGATACAGTCGGGACGGACGATCGATGCGATCCGGATGGACGGTTGGCGGATCGACGTCGGCTACCCCGAAGACCGCGAGGAAGCCGAGCGTCGGTTGCAGGGTGACAACATCGCAGCGGAGTCGGAAGCGACGGGCTCGGCTTCCGAGTAACCCGAACGCAACGAATCGGTACTCGAACGGCTTAATTTTCCCCGCGAGTAATCACGGATAGTGATCGAACGAACGGGAACACACACGACCGCACGGGTTCTCACTGATGACCGAGGGCTCGTCGAACCGAACGTCCTCGAACAGCTCGACATGCTCATCGAACATCCGGCGTTCACCGAGCCGATCCGAATGATGCCCGACGCACACGTCGGTGCGGGCGCACCCGTCGGTTTCACCATGCCGCTCGGCGAACGAATTGTCCCGAACATCGTCGGCGTCGACGTCGGCTGTGGAATGGCGGCGTTCGAGCTCGGCGACGAGTTGCCACTTGGCGACGCTGAGCGTGAACGGGTCGTCCGCGAAGCCGTCCCGATGGGACGGTCGGTACACGAGTACGACGACGCACCGCATCTCATCAACGAGTTCCCCTTCGACCGAGCGAACGACGTGTTCCAGCGGTTCGAAGACGCCTACTTCGACCGGTTCGGCGAGCGAATCGACCCGCTCGAATTCGATTTCGACGGATACGACGGCACGTACTTCGAATCGCTGTGTCGACGCGTCCTCTCGAATCAGCGACAGGGGATGGGATACGTCATCAAAAGCGCGGGGACGCTCGGCGGCGGTAACCACTTCATCGAGTTCGCCCGTTCGCAAGAGACCGGTCGTTACTGGCTCGTTATCCACAGCGGTTCGCGATATCTCGGAAAGTCCGTCGCGGAGTTCTGGCAAACCCGTGCAAGCGAGTATCGTTCGGCCGATCTGATTCGCGAATCGATCGAACCTCGCGATGCGGAGTATCTGAAATTCGATCCGGAGACGGTCAACGACGGCGAACTCTATACGTGGGTTACGGGTGGGATGGGCGAATCGCACCTCCGAAAATCGAAGATCCGTGAAGCGTTCGAGGGTGAAGCGATCGAAGAGACCTTCGATCGGCTCGGCGAGCTACGGATAGAAACGGATCGACACGACGATCTCGATTACCTCGAAGGACGGGAGGGACACGGCTACTACATCGATATGCTCTTCGCCCAACAGTACGCCCGCTGGAATCGAACGTTGATGG
>SKKJ01000366.1 GCA_007121575.1 Natronomonas sp. | reverse complement strand
GATCTCGAGCGTGACTTCTCGGACGCGTTCGAGGACGTCCTGCGAAAGCGACCGCGGTGGGATCATACAGGCCGAATCCCCGGAGTGGACGCCGGCCGCTTCGACGTGTTCCATGATGCCGCCGATCAAGACGTCCTCGCCATCGGCGACCGCATCCACGTCGAGTTCGACCGCATCCGCGAGGAAATCGTCGATGAGGATCGGTTTGTCCGGTGCGACTCGAACGGCTTCCTCGATGTATGTCTCGAGTTCCTCATCGGAGTAGACGACGTCCATCGCGCGACCACCCAGCACGTAGGACGGACGGACTAAAACCGGATAGCCGATCTCGTGCGCGAGTTCAAGCGCTTCGGATTTGCTCGTCGCCGTTCCGCCCTCCGGTTGGCTGATACCGAGCTCGTCCATGAGGGCGTTGAACCGATCGCGGTCCTCGGCGAGATCCATCGCTTCGACCGACGTACCGAGGATCGTACAATCCAGTCCGCGGCGTTCGAGCTCGTTTTCGAGCGGTTCACCGACGTTGACTGACGTCTGCCCACCGAATTGAACCATCACGCCGTCCGCGTTGGTCTCTTCGATGATGTCCGCGACCTCTTCTGCGGTGATTGGCTCGAAAAAGAGTCCGTCGGACGTGTCGTAATCCGTCGAGACCGTCTCCGGGTTGTTGTTGACGACGTGGGCATCGATCCCGATTTCACGCAGCGCTTGGACTGCGTGAACCGCACAGTAGTCGAATTCGACCCCCTGTCCGATCCGGATCGGACCGCCGCCGACCACGACCACCGATTCGATATCGCGGTCTACCTGGACTTCGCTCGCACCCTGTCCCGTCGGTGGCTCGCGCGCTGAGTAATAATACGGCGTCGAAGCGCGGAACTCCCCAGCACAGGTATCGACTTGTTTAAACGTTCGTCGTGACGTTTCGGCTTCGACGGATTCGACCGTAGCCGTGCCCGAACCGTCGGTTTCGACCGGCGTCCCGTTTTCGGTGTTTTCCGCGGCGATCTCTGACGGAATCCATGACGCGTGCGTGTCGTTGAACTCTCCGCCGGCGATCGCGGTGATTTCTTGATTCGTAAATCCGGCATCGGCCGCGGGTTTGAACTCACCGTCTTGGACGGCTTCGGCGGCGTCCGCGATCCGTTTGAACCGTTCGAGATACCACTCGTAGATCCCGGTCAGCTCTTGAACGGATTCGATCGAATAGCCGCGGTAAAACGCTTCTAAGATCGCATAGGGTCGGTCCGGCGTTGGCCGTTCCAAATACTGTCGATCGAGTTCGTCATCGCCCACATCCACCCAATCGACGGCCGGATCGTACTCCGAGGACCGAAGCGCCTTCAACAGCGATTCCTCGAACGTTCGACCGATCGACATCGCTTCGCCGGTCGATTTCATTGCCGGACCGAGTTCGAACTCCACATCGGAGAACTTGTCTTTCGGCCATCGCGGAACCTTCGTGACGATGTAATCGATCGCCGGTTCGAACGCCGCGGTCGTCTGGCCGGTGATCTCGTTTTCGATCTCGTGGAGTCGCATTCCCAACGCGACCTTCGCGGTGACTCGGGCGATCGGATAGCCGGTCGCTTTCGATGCGAGCGCCGACGAGCGGGACACGCGGGGATTGACCTCGACGACACGGTACTCTCCGGAGGCCGTTCCATCATCACGCCAGGCGTGTTGAATGTTACAGCCCCCTTCGATGCCGAGTTCTCGAATGACTTTCAGCGCCGAATCGCGCATCTCTTGGTGGGCATCGTCGGGGATGACCTGCGAAGGCGTGACAACAGTGGACTCACCAGTGTGAATCCCCATCGGATCGATGTTCTCCATATTACAAATGATGATGCACGAATCGTCCGCATCGCGCATCACTTCGTATTCGAGTTCGACCCAGCCAGCGATCGATTCCGTGATCTGTACTTCGTGGTTTCGTGAGAGTTGGAACCCCTTTCGGGCGATTTCTCGAAGCTCCTCCATGTTATCCACGACGCCCGATCCGGAGCCGCCGAGCGTGTACGCGGTGCGAGCGATAACCGGGAGGCCGCCGACGGCTTCGACGGCGTCTTCGAGCTCGTCCATCGATGAGATCGTCTCGGAGCGACAGACCGGCTCACCGATCTTCTTCATGCGCTCGCGGAAGAGGTTGCGGTCTTCGGTCGCATATATCGTATCGAGTGGCGTTCCCATAATCTCGACATCGTACGTTTCGAGGACACCTTCCTCGGCGAGCTCAGCGGTCACGTTCAGTCCGGTTTGTCCGCCGAGTCCGGCGATGACGCCGTCCGGTTTTTCTTTTCGGATGACTTCGGCGATGGCCTCCGACGTGATCGGCTCGACGTAGACTTTATCGGCCATCTCCGGATCGGTCATGATCGTCGCGGGGTTCGAGTTGACGAGGACGACCCGGGCACCCTCCTCTCGGAGTGCTCGACACGCTTGTGCGCCTGAGTAATCGAACTCGGCTGCCTGTCCGATCTGAATCGGCCCGCTGCCGATGAGCAAAATGGTACGGTCCTCGTCTGGCATTACTCGATTCGAGCCAGTACATCCTAATAAGCCCGGCGAAACAGCATGGCTCTCATACCGTGCGTACGTATTTCGGCCGCGAGCAACCGTTCAATCGGCTGTTTTCGAGTTCCCGTCGGCAGATATTTGCGTGCGGCTCTCCGAGTATCGGTTACAATGTTTGTCCTGTCCGGCGGAGGGTCCGTATGACGGACACCGACTCCGAATATTTCAGTCGTATCGTCGATGAGGAGTCATTACGGGAGTATCTAACCGACACGCTTGGCCCAGTCGAAACGTACGATGTCAGCCATCACCAAGAGGGGCATTCGAACGAGACGTTGTTCGTGACGTGGGGTTCTCAAGAACTCGTTATTCGCCGTCCTCCACCGGGCGACATCGCTGAAAACGCCCACGACGTGCTCAGAGAATACCGAGTTATCGATGCGCTCCAAGGGACGAGCGTTCGCGTTCCAACGACGGTGTTGGCGTGTGACGACCACTCCGTTATCGGCAGCGATTTTTACGCGATGGTTCGCCAAGACGGTAACGTACTCCGAAACGAGGAACCGACCCGGTTTTCGAGGCCGGATGCCAGAGAACGGATTGGGCACGAAGTGATCGATCGACTCGTCGAGATTCACGAAGTTGATTACGAATCAGTTGGGCTCGAATCCGGTGATTTCGGGTATCCTCCGGGCTTTACCGAACGGCAGGTCCGGCGCTGGTCCGAGCAGTTGGCGTGGGCGTTCGAGGTCACGACTGACGAACGAGACGTTGACGCGCTTTACGACGTAAAAGAGTGGTTGTATGAGAACCTTCCCGACGATGACGAGCATCCGGATACGCTCGTTCACGGTGATTACAAACTCGACAACCTGATGTTCGGCCCCGGTGACGAGCCGGAGATCACGGCGATTTTCGATTGGGAGATGGCAACGCTCGGCGATCCGTTCACCGATCTCGGGTGGATGCTCTCATACTGGCGAGAAGAACGCGATCCGGACCCGCCGATCCACTCCCTTGCTCAGCCGTTCCTTACCCGGGAGGGATATCCAACTCGACGCGAACTCATCGATCGATACGAACGCAAGACCGGATTCTCCTTCGACAACGCCACGTTCTATTGGTTCCTTGCGGTGTACAAACTCGCCGGACTCGGTGAGATGTTCTTCCGGCGGTATCTCGAGGGGAACTCCGCCGATCCGATGTATCCGATGATGGAAGAGGGAGTTCCAGCGCTCGCAGACGAAGCCCTCTCGATTATCGATGGCGAGATGACGCTTTAACCATCGGGAAACGACGCCTCATCGACGGTAACTGCTTTTCGAACCGTCAGCTTATTTGTTGCTTCAACACATCGAACGGTGTATGTATCTGCCGGCCGCCGTTTGGTATGCCGTTCTTTTCGTCAGCATGGCGGTATCTCTCGCGGTCCTCGTGGCTTTGCTACAGTCCCGTGACTACTGGCCACAGTTGCTCAAAGAACGTTTTTATAAGGGGCTTCCGTGGGGAACCGTCATCGTCGTCGTGGGGGTTGCAGGATTTTACCTGTTCGTTCAGGACGGGTTGACCAACCCACAGAATCCGATTCGAATCCCGTTTCGAGCGTACAGCTATTTTTATCCGCTTGGAATACTGACGGCGGGTTTTGCCCACTCTGGCCTCGGCCATATCACGAGTAACCTCATTGCGGCATTCGTGTTCGGCTCGCTTGCGGAGTATGCATGGGGACATTACGGAGACGTTCACGCTCGTGGAAACGACACTCGTTCGAGTCTACTGTTGGATCCGCCAGGCCGTATCGCGATCTGGATCGGTGCGGTGATCGTGGTCGGCGTCTCGACCGCCGCCTTCGGACTCGGACCCGTGATCGGCTTTTCGGGCGTTGTCTTTGCGTTTGTCGGCTTCGCGTTGGTTCGCTATCCGATCGCGACGATCGTTGCAGCCCTCTCGACGCGGATCTTGACGCAGCTGTACAGCGCGATACGGATCCCCGAAGTTCAACAGACCGCCACCGAGACGTTTTCGACACCGTGGTGGGCGGGGATCGCAATCCAAGGACACGCACTCGGATTGCTCATCGGTGTTACCGCGGGAATCGCGCTCTTGTACGTTCGTTCCGTCCGCCCGAAACCCGAGCACATCTGGCTCGCCGCACTTGCGTTCGCCGTCGATCGGGGGTTATGGGCGATATATCTCCCGGAAGGCTCCGAGACGTTCCGACTCTTTCGAGCGCTCGGAATGGCCGCGATCTTCGTGTTGGCCGCGCTTATCGCGAGCGGGGCGACGGCGACCTCGAGAGATCTCATCTCTCGTATCGAATTCACCCGGCGTGAAGCCGCGTTCGGGCTCGTCCTCGCAACGACGCTCGCGCTCGCGCTCGTCGCTGTGCCGCTGAACTTATACGTCGTCGACGATCCCAGCGCGGGTCTCGAAGATTCCGAACCAGTTGAAATCGGTGATTACACCGTGTTCTATGCGGAGGGCGTCGAAAACCAGTTTATTCCTGCGATCCCGATGTTGGACGCGAATCAAACGGTGGGTGGTGTCGAATCGAGCGGGCTTATCGTCGTTTCCGAATCTCGGAATATATGGTGGGAAGAGGTTTCTCAGCGCCGACTCGCCTCTTCGGGAGCGGAAACGGTTCGGCTCGGTGGACTCACATGGAACGAAGACGTTCGTGTGAACCGAACCACGTGGGCCGTCGCGGGCGGGAATCAGACGTACCACGTTCGGTTGGGCCGAGCGGCGGAGCCGAACCGTCCGGTCGTCTTCCGCGCGGAGTCCGCGGACGCGGATGCTATCATCGACGGTCGAAACGTTTCCGTCGTACCTGTCGAAGAACGCTTCGAACTCGAAGTCTC
>SKKJ01000159.1 GCA_007121575.1 Natronomonas sp. | reverse complement strand
GGTTGGCACAGCCAGCAGTCTACCTTCACGACTTGTCCAGCGGATTCCAACCGGAAGAACAAGTCGTGAAGGTTGGCACAGCCAGCAGTCTACCTTCACGACTTGTCCAGCGGATTCCAACCGGAAGAACAAGTGGTAGAGTGCAAACCCTAAGATCCCAATTGCGGTCGGAATTCCTCCGCGTTCACGCGGAGGAGGATGTCAATTTCGGGGGGACCTTGTCATCTCAGGATGTAAATCGCTCACGTCCAGTATTGTTAGACATTGTTGGTCGATTCTTGTTCTCGCCGCGCTACAGATGTCCGTCGTCTTTCAGTTCCCGGATCACGTCACGGGATGCCTCAAGGACGCCGTCGATATGCTCGTCGGTATGCGCGAACGAGACGTTCCACATGCTCCCGGGACTGGTGTAGTAGCCGTGTTCGTAGAGTCGCTCGCAAAATTCCTCGGCCGCCTGGTGGTCGACCATCGTTTTCGCGTCAGTAAGCGATTCGATCGGTCCAGCCGCGTTGAACGCCGGATGGATGAGCGAACTGAATCCGAGAGCCTCACCGGTCACACCCTCTTTTTCGAACATTGAATCGAGACCGTCACGGAGCCGTTCCGCTAATCGCTCGGTGTGCTCATAAACCGGTTCGGATTCGAGGACCTCGATCGTGGCGAGTCCGGCAACCGCTGTCATCGG
This sequence comes from Natronomonas sp., assembly GCA_007121575.1. Lineage (GTDB taxonomy): Archaea > Halobacteriota > Halobacteria > Halobacteriales > Haloarculaceae > Natronomonas. Next base: position 4,693 of record SKKJ01000159.1, on the reverse strand, counting down.
ATTGGCGCTGAACGTTCCTCCGCCGGCGAGTACCCGAGTTTCCGGTGGTGCGTTTGGTTTGGCCGGTTCGAAAATATCTGCCCGGCCACAGAGCGCACCGACCGGCATTCCCCCGCCGATGACCTTCCCCAACGTCGTCAGATCGGGGGTGATACCGACCCGCTCTTGGTACGAACCGGGCGAGACCCGAAAGCCGGTAACCACCTCGTCGAATATCAACAGAAACCCTTCGTCCTCGGCGAGATCGGACAGCAACTCGAGGAACGCCGCTGTCGGTTCCGTCCCGCCTTTTCGTGGATCGATGATCAGCCCCGCGATCTCCCCTCGGTTCGCTTCGACGAGATCGATCACTGCCTCGTGGTTGTTCTCTTCGAACGTCAAACACGACTCGTCGATGTTCGGTGGCAGACCGTGCGTCGTCGGCTGATCGAACGGCGGATGGACGCCGATCGCGAGATCGCTGTTCGCGCCGTGCCAACCCCCCTCGACTTTGAGTATACGATCGTTACCGGTGTATGCGCGCGCGAGACGCACGGCATACATCGTCGCCTCGGTGCCGGACGCACAGAATCGGACGCGTTCGGCCGTGGGAACGTGTTCGAGTATTTTCATGCCCAGTTCGAGTGTCGGTTCGTTCATGGCCCCGTAATGAAGTCCATCCGCGGCCTGTGACTGAACCGCGTCGACCACCGGATCGGGCGTATGCCCGAGCAGACTCGCAGCGTGGTTGTTCCAGAAATCGACGTATAGGTTTCCATCGACGTCGTAAACGAACGGGCCGTCGGTCCGTTCGATATAAATCGGATATGGTTCAGTAGCGCGGACGTTATGTGAGACGCCCCCGGGGAACACTGAACAGGCGTCTTCGTGGAGTTTGCGGCTCGACGATTTCTCGGTCGGTGTGGTATCTTGTTCCATACCCATCGTCGTTCAGCGAGTACAATGACTGTTGGGGCGTTGGAGGTACTCATCCCCCTCGACAATTCTACCGATGTCGCTCGACGAGTCTTTTCACTGTAAAAACGCCACAATCTCATCACCGACAACGTCCGGTCGCTCTTGATGCACGAAATGTCCTGCATTCGAAACGCGCACAACTCGACACTCGTCGATGACCTCATCGACGTGTTCGAACAGTGCCGGTCCGATACATCCGTCCTTTTCCCCACTGATAACGAGCGTTGGCGTCTGGATTGACGGGACGTCGTCGAGCGATGGACGCGCTCCTTTGATCGAAACCGGTAGTTCCATGGTCTCTCGATAGTACTGCAAGGCGTTTTCGACGGTTCCCTCGGCGCGGAACGTCTCCTTGACGTCGTTGATTCGTGAGTCTGGATAGTCCCAACCGGGACTCCACAGTCCCCACAAGAACTCGATCAACGCGAAGTTTCGCCACCGAAGTGCCCGTTCGGGAACGTCGGGCAGTTGGAATAACCACATATACCAGCTTCGGAGTATCTGCCGGCGATGTTCGTACAGTAGCGGCGTGAATCCCGGCGGAACGGCGAGGGTAACGAGCTTCGAGAAGGCCTCTGAATCGATCCACTCGGCAGCGTAGGTGGCTGCTGCACCCCAATCATGGCCGATGAGGGCGGCATCGTCGGTGTCGAACTCCGTTTCGAGCGCACTGGCGAGTTCGACCGCATCCCGCCCGAGCGTGCTGCCGGAGTAGTCCCCATCCGGCGCCGAATCGGTTGGCGCGTAACCGCGCATGAACGGGGCGACTGCGGTGAATCCCTCGTCTGCGAGTCGCCACATGATCGGCTCCATCGAACCGGCGTTATCCGGAAAGCCGTGTAGACAAAGCGCCAAGCGGTCGCCATCGCCGGTGTATAGACACTCGAACGACAGTCCGTTCGCCTCGATTCGCCGCCGTTGGAGGCGTGCACCAGCGGTTTCGCGACTCATGTCTCGTGAGTACTCTCCGGTTTTCTAATATTTTACGCCGAAATCTGTTTGCAGCGGTGTTGACGATGCAAACGCCGACGTGCTCATTTCGGATGTACCAACGTCGAGATATCGATCTCGGGCGTACCAATCTCTATGTGATCGGACCACGTTGTTCGTTCATGAGCGTAATCGCACTCTTGAGCGTGGCACCGGTGATCGAAGACAGCATGGCGAGCGAAGTCGCGGCCGCCGTCGAGGCGCTCGATGAGTTCGACGTTTCGTATGAGACAAATCCCATGGGAACCGTCATCGAAGCCGACGATATCGACACGCTTCTCGCCGCGGTCGGGGCCGCGCACAAAGCGGTCGATGCAGATCGAGTCAGCACGTTTTTGAAGATCGATGACAAGCGGGCGAGTACGAAACGCGCGAGAGAGAAAGTGGAAGCCGTCGAGCGGGAGCTCGGTCGTGAGGCACACAAAGAACGATAATGGGCCTCATCTCGCGCGATGAACGGCAAGGAAAAGGCATATCCCCCGGCACCCGATATCTTCGGACATGAGTACGCCTCCCGGCGAATATTACACAGAAGAACGGTGGAACAACTGGTTAGACCGTCTCCGAGAGGAGGATATCGATCCCGAAAGCGACGACTCCGCGCGGTTATTTTTCAACCTGCTCGACGATGCGACGATCGCGGTTGCGAAGATACTCAGGGACTACGAAGACGGCGAATTCGACGACGCCGATGCGGTCACGGCCGAGCTCGGTCGCGTCAGAGAGATCGTTCTTTCCGAGGTCGATATCGATGACGAAGAAAAGCTCACGCTCGTCGACGGAATCCAAACGTCGCTCGTCTGTGCGCTGTACAGCGCCGAAGAGTATATCCTCGGTGGACCGTCCGAGGGGACGGTCGAAGATCACCTCCGAGCCGCGGCGGCGGCCGAATCCGAATCGGAGGATCTCGAAACCGCTCTCGCACACTGTGTGCAGGCAGGGACACGCATCATCGACGGCGAAGAGCTCCCGATGAGCGTCGCAGAAGAGATCGAGTACGGACTCGTCGCCGATTGGATCAACGGTCTCGATTCGCTGGGACACGCTCTCGCGGACCCGTCCGTCGTCGAAGAAGACGAATAAGGCGTACGTTTTTATCCCAGAGTCTCATTGTTCTGCTATGAAATTTTGGGCTGATGATCGTGCACAGTCCATCCTCGTCGGCGCGATTCTTCTTTTTGCGATCTTGATTACCGCTTTCGCCTCATATCAGGCGTTCGTCGTTCCAAACCAGAACGCTGAGGTGGAGTTCAATCACAACCAACGCGTTGGAGGCGACATGGTGGGCGTCCGGAACGAATTGCTTTCGACGTATACGACCGGACAAGACGGATACGCCGAAGTGGAACTGGGAACGCAGTTCCCGCCACGACTCTTGGCGCTCAATCCTCCGGCACCCAGCGGATCGTTTCAGACCGACGAGCCCCGCCCGATCGTCGTAGAGACCCAAAGCGGTGACGACATCACCGACGACGTGCTTCCCGGGGATATCACCGACTCTCGAATCGTCAATTATCGGCCCTCCTACTCCGAGTACGACGGGGCTGGGGAACTCCGGTATGAGAACTCAGTGGCATATCACGACTTCGGTGATGAGTTCGTCCCGCTGACCGGTCAGCGTCTCATTCGAGGGAATACGATACAGATCGTTCCGGTTCCGAACCGCTTCGACGAGAGCGGTACCCGAACCATCGCGATAGAACCTCAGGCCGGATTAACCGACCGGAGCAGACGGGAGGATGTTGTCGTAACATTACCGACAGAACTCTCCGAACCGCAGTGGGAAGAGATCCTCGCCGACGAACTAGATCCTGGGGATATCACCGTCAGCGACGGGCCCCAGGGCCGAAACCTGACGCTGACGCTCGACGGCCAGTGGGCGATCGACGCCGGACCTGTCGGCATCGGCCAGACGCCCGGGCCGCCACGTGGCGGCGGTGCTGGCGATATCAACCCCGCCGCACCGGGCGATGTCACTCTCCAGAGCGAGAGCGTGAGCGGATCTACGGTGACACTTACGTTCAACAACACCGCCGGGCAGAACCGCTTTACTCGGGGTCGAATCAACTTCTACGACAGCCCGGGGCAGAACCAGCCGACGGAGGCAACCATCCGACGTGCCGGGGAACCGGATTCCGCGACGCTTACCGTCGGCGGGAATTTCGAAGAGTTTGATCCCGATATCATACTCGATGGAGAAACGACGACCAACGTACAGCTGCAATTCAATCGAAACCCGAGCACGAACGCTTGGTTCGTCATTACGCTCCAGCTCGAGACGGGCCAGTCCGCGGTATACTTCGTGGGGTTGTAGACGCCTTTTTCGATGTCTCGCCTCTATCAGATTACACTCTGGCGGCGGTCAAGGACGCGCCAGGGGATTGTGTCCTCCGAGCGGTCCCAGTCCGAGACCGTCGGCGTAATAATACTGACCGGAGTCATCATCACGATTGCAGTTGTTCTCGGCGTGGCGATGACCGCGAACGTCATGAGCCAGTATCAATCCGGACCGACGATAAATCTCCACGGGAGCGCCACGCAAGATCAGGTCACACTCGAACACCGCGGTGGGGCAAGGCTCGACATTTCCGAGTTCGACGTCGTGCTTCGAGGGGAGTCGACTGAACGATACGCGCTCTCGTCGTTCACACAGGTTCGTGGCGCGAATCTCAGCCGGTTCGAGCCGAGCGACCGATGGCAGCGCAATCACGGTCTATCCGGAGACTCCATGGAAGTCCTGCTCGTT
>SKKJ01000170.1 GCA_007121575.1 Natronomonas sp. | reverse complement strand
GCGCCGAAGATAACGTTATCTTCGATGGAGCCAGCGAGATATCGGGGGATGTCGTAGCTGGTGTGTTCGCGAAAACCTCCGACGAGCCCGTCAACGAGCGCTTCGACATCGGCTGGGTCGGCGTTCGAGAACCGCTCGATGAGTTCGGGGTCGGTTGTTCGGTCTCGGGAGTTTCGGATCGCCGTCACGATCTCCGGGCGTAGATTCGCTCCCGCCGTTCGCTCGAAGAACGCTTCGGGCTGATAAAACTCGAACGCGTATCTGTCGTCGGCGAACGCCGAGAGATCAACGAAGAGTTCCTCCAGCCGTCCATCCAAGCCCATGTCGCGATCGAGCGTCTCGATGTCCGCTGGATCGTCTTCGATGGATATCTGCTCCGGTTCGGACGCTACGTCGTCCGAAACGGTTCCGTCTCGTTCATCGAACTGCACTCGCGTCTCACCGATCTCCTCATCGTACCCCATCGATAGCCGTTCGGTGACTATCGGCGTCAGTTCCTGCTCGTGGAGGTTCGTTCCCAGTCCGAACTGTCCGTACCCGAGTACGGTGTTATGAATCGCCCGACCACCGCCCACCGCGGCGAGTGCCGCCCCTCCACCGAGCAGTAGCCGTCGTCGTGTGACGGTCTCGGCCTCGTCTGACCCTTCACCCGACTGCTCTCCCTCCGTCATGGTTTCGGCTTACCGCCGTCCGCCGCTGTTTCAGGAGTTCTGAGCGCGATTTCTCGCCCGAGCAACACCGAAAGGAGCTCTTCACCGATATCCAGAAGCTCCGGGACCCACCGCGAGACGAACCACGCGAGGCCGACGAGCGCGAAGACGGCGAGCCCCTGTGCGAGAATCCGATCGGCGACGAAAAACGAGACTCGGCTCGCATCCGAGAGACCGAACAGAAACATAACCGGGCCTTCAAGCCACGAAACGGCGAACCACTGATAACCGTTCGCCAGCGCGATGAAGACATTTCGACCGATATTGAGCACCCAGATGATCGCGATCGAGACGGTCGCAGCGAGGAGCTTCTTTCGTTTCGGGGCATCGACAGCCGCGATAAGACCGCCGAATATCGCCATCGCACCAATCCCGGTACATTCGAAGACGACGCGCGATGCTCGTCCGGTCTCGGGGAACCAGAACGTATTCATCAGCGTCGACTCCTGTGCTGGATCTTCGATGAACTCGATACCGTCTCCGAGCCCCAGTATATCGATCGCCGTCGCCGTCTGAAACGCGACGGCTTCGATCAGGAGTCCGCGGGCGACCTCTGAGGTTTCGAACGGGAGATACAAGATTGTCATAAACGCGATCGCTCGCGAGAGCGTCAACAGCGAGTCTCGGCCCCCGAGGAGCCGCCACCCGACGTATAAACACGACGGAACGGCGATGACGACGAGAAGCGTCTGGATCGCACTCCGGTGGATGAACGCGAAATGGTGGATCAGCAGGAACCAAAAGAGAGCAAACAGCCCCCACGCAGCGGCCGTAAGCCGGCGCGCGAGTGGGCGATTTCCCCGTCGATCGGCGATCACGCCCGCGACGAACACAGCCATCACGATCCACGCGAGCACGTCGGTGTACGGTAACACCGAAATATCCGTGAGCGACTGTGCCGGATGAACCATTATCGAATGAATACGCAACGACGGGTATATGTCTTATCGTCGGTGGTCGAACGAGCGCACAGCCGCACGTCTCGCCGGTTCTCTCCGAGCTGTCGACTATCTCTGGGCGACGATCCGAAGTACGTCTTCGTCTTTGAGTCCGTGGTCTCGTCCGACTTGTTGTTCGTCGTGTTTTGCCGAAGGGCCACTGACGCGGGCGAATCGGAACCGTTCGTCGAAACTCCCGCCGAGCTTTTTTAACGCGTCATCGACTTTGTTCTTCGATTCGGTGAGGATAAGCGGCTCTTCGCGATCGACGCCGCGGCCGGGTTTATCCATATATATCCGGATTAGCCCGAGGTCGTTCCAGATCCGCTCTTTGAGCGAATCGAGCCCGCGCTCTTTCTCTGCGCTGATAAACACCGCTTCTTCCGGATCGATATCGTGAGCTCGAAGGTTCTCTTTGACCGTTTCGACGTAGCTCGGATCGATGAGATCGACTTTGTTCACCGCGACGGCTGAAGGGAGGTATTCACGGTTGTCTTGCAGTGAATCGACGAGCTGGTCGATCGTGAGATCGTCCCGTATCGTCACGTCCGCGTTGACGTACTCGTACTCTCTGAGCACGCCCATGATGGTTTCATCGTCGAGGCTCACTCGATCCGAGGTGGTGAGATTGATTCCGCCTTTGTGTCTTTTCCGAATGTTGACCTGAACAGGTTCGGTATCTAGACGGACCTTGTTCGCATAGAGCTCTTTCCGAAGCCGCTCGTACTGGTCGATTTCGAACGCCGAAAGGACGAATAAGACGAGGTCGGCGGTTCGAACGACCGAGAGTACGGCTTGCCCGCCGCCGCGGTTTTCGGCGGCCCCTTCGATTAACCCCGGTACGTCCAACAGCTGGATGTTCGCGCCGCGATAATCCAGCATGCCGGGGTTGACATCCAGCGTCGTGAACTCGTACGAGCCGGTTTCGCTCTCGGCGTTCGTCAGCGCGTTTAGCAGCGTCGATTTGCCGACCGAGGGAAAGCCGACTAACGCGACCGTCGCATCGCCGTGCTTTTCCACCGCGTATCCACCGCCACCGCTGCCGGAGGACTGTTGCCGTTCGAACTTCTCTTTTTTCTCCGACAGCTTGGCTTTCAGTCGACCGATGTGCTGTTCGGTCGATTTGTTGTACGGGGTGTTGGCGATCTCCTCTTCGATCGCCTCGATCTCCTCTTTGAGCCCCATTATCTGAACGGTATCACCCGTGCGGAAAAAGGCGTTCGGTTATCGACGGGACGGTTATGTCACGTCATCGATGGCACGCCCGAATGTGTCCGCGTGACACGGCGGGGCGAATCGGCAACCCTTAAAACCGCCGAGACAGTGAGTTCGGGTATGGCTGGAACTATCGAAGTGCTCGTTCCCGGTGGGCAGGCCAACCCTGGCCCGCCACTCGGCCCCGAGCTCGGTCCGACCCCAGTAGACGTACAGGCTGTCGTCAACGAGATCAACGAACAAACCGCGGCGTTCGACGGAACTGAAGTCCCCGTCACCGTTCAGTACGAAGACGACGGTTCGTTCAGCATCGAAGTCGGTGTGCCGCCGACGGCCGCGCTTATCAAAGACGAACTCGACTTCGAGACCGGCTCCGGCGTGCCGAACGAAGAGTTCGTCGCGGATATCTCCGCGGAACAGCTTAAAAAGATCGCCGAACAGAAACTCCCCGACTTGCTCGCGTACGACGCTCGTAACGCGGCGAAAGAGGTGGCTGGAACGTGCGTTTCGCTCGGTGTCACCGTGGAGGGCGAGGACGCCCGTACGTTCGATGATCGACTCGACGCTGGCGAGTACGACGACGTCTTCGGCGAAGCCGAAGCGAGCGCATAAAACACGATTCGTCGATCGACGACAACTGTATTGTATCTCTCAACAATGCCCGTGAGTGAGCACTACGATCGCAACGACTCGACGCACTTGCGGGCACTGTCGTCACATATTCAATCCCGCCCCTTCTATACTCACGCGTGAGTGAAGACAGCATCGACGGTCCGGTCGTGCTCTTCGATGGCGTCTGTAACCTCTGTATCGGATCGCTTCAGTGGTTGATTCGGATGGATCGCCGAGAGCGGCTACGGTTCGGAACTCTCCAGTCGGACGCCGGCGGTGAGTTATTGAAACGGTGTGGACTTCCGGAAGACTACGATGATAGTATGGTGGTTGTCGAGGGTGAGCGGGCGTATACGGACTCGGATGCCGTCCTTCGAATCGCGCGGCTGTTGGGGTTTCCGTGGGCGGTCGCGTCAATCGCCTCGATCCTTCCGAAACGATTCCGCGACCGCGCCTATCGGCTGCTCGCGGAGAGTCGATACGATTGGTTCGGCAAACGAGAGCAATGTATGGTCCCCGATCCCGATCTCCGGGCACGATTCATCGATTGAAAACGGTTCGGTCCTGAAGCCGCCTCACCAGTCGACCCGAACGGGTTCGTACGGTTCCTCTAAAAACTCGATATCAGAATCCGTTAGGGAGATCTCAAGCGCTTCGACGGCTTCTTCGAGGTGTTCGACGCTCGTCGTACCAATGATCGGTGCATCGACCCATTCTTTGTGAAGCAGCCACGCGAGTCCAAGCTGTGCCATCGAGACGTCTTTCTCCGCTGCGAGTTGTTCTACGTGGGCGTTGACGTTCTTGCCCCCGCCTTCGCGGTAGGGTTGGGCGTACATCTTCTCTTCCGTCGATCCGCGTTTCGTCGCGTCAACTTCGGACTCAGGACGGGCGAGATAGCCTCGTGCGAGCGGACTCCACGGCATCACGCCGATTCCTTCGCGCTCACAAAGCGGGAGCATCTCTCGTTCTTCCTCACGGTAGACGAGGTTGTAGTGGTTCTGCATCGAGACGAACCGTTCGAGCCCAAGCCGATCGCTCGTATGCAGCGCATCCGCGAACTGATGTGCCCACATCGACGAGGCACCGAGATATCGTGCCTGTCCACGGCGAACCACATCGTCCAACGTGTTGAGCGTCTCCTCGATTGGTGTGAGCGGATCCCACCGATGGATCTGATAGAGATCGACGGTATCCATATCCAATCGTTTGAGACTGCCTTCGATCGCCTGTTCGATCGATTTGCGCGACAGTCCTCCTCCGTCACCCGTCGTCGGGTAGCTCTCCGGCCCCTTTAACGGATGGACCTTCGTTGCGACGACCTGTGCGTCACGATCGTACTCTGAAAGGACATCTCCGACGATCTCTTCGCTGTCCCCCATCGAGTATGAATTCGCCGTATCAAAGAAATTGATGCCGAGCTCGATCGCCCGTTCCATGATCTTTCGACTTTCCTCCTCGTTGAGCACCCACTCTCGCCAGTCGCTATCGTCCCAGCCGAAACTCATACAGCCGAGACAGAGACGACTCACTTCGAGTCCAGTGTCACCGTATGTCGTATACTCCATGTCATAGTGGTCGAACGTCCGGTACTAAACTCTACCTCACGCGTTAACCGGCCGTCCCGTCCGCTGTCTGTTCGTCGATGAATGACTGTGTGATACTCAACCACACCTGCGGCGGTCCGACGCGTTTAAGTGTATTATCCCCCTCCGACGAAATGAGACAGGCGTAGCCTGTTTCACGCCGTAGTAGCTCGTAAGGCTAAAACTACGGAGGTGAACGATGGCAGATTCGATAGAGGAAGCAGTATCTCGCGCACTAAGTGAGGCACCTGAGCGGAATTTCCGCGAAACGGTGGACCTCGCAATCAACCTGCGCGATCTAGATCTAGCAGACCCCAACAACCGGGTGGACGAG
>SKKJ01000351.1 GCA_007121575.1 Natronomonas sp. | reverse complement strand
GTGCGGCCGTTCGGACGTTCGCGACGGAGTTCGACGGTGAACTGTCCGCGTATCGATCCGACGATGGAACGGTTGTCCTCGCGGCCTCCGAACGAGAGGCGCGCGAACAGGTTCGCGAGCTAACCGGTGCAGACACACCAACCGTTCAGCGCATCGAATGAGCACGTAATTTTAATACCGAAACTCGTTGAGAAACAAGCAGTGCTGTTGGTTGTGACGTACTCTCGGTCCGCGCGAACATCGCTTCGAAACGTCTGTCGGAGCCACGAAACAAGCGTCGTTCGCAAGTTGGGACGGGCAGCGCTCTTCGAAGCGACCGAACTCGGGGCGTTTCTCGCGTTGCGACTTCGTGAGAAGCACCCTGAAGACGTACAGCTCGAATACACAGAGCCGTTTAATGAATTTCGAGATGTTCCAGCGACAGTTCGCGAGGCGGCGCGAGCGTACGAACGGCGGGATAATCCAAACGTTGCATACGCGAAATTCGCCGTCAACAGTCCACATCCACTCCCGAGCGAACTTCGGAAGCGGGAGCTATGAGCCTGTATCAACATGTCGGTGTAATTACGCCAGGGATGGACCTTACTCGCCGAGCAGCGCTCGTTGCAACAGCCCGCTCGTTGAACGCTTCGACAGAGGTCGACGTAGCGATCCGCGAGCTGCACGCGCAGTTACGATCGCGGTCAGAGCCGATACCGTTGCGAGTGGACGCTCGACGTCGAGTCGCGGAGACCGTCACAGATCTGGAGGCGAAGCGAGAACGCGTTGCGACGATGCGAGGCCGACTGCAAGCGACGGACGATGAAACCGCAGCCGTTGCGTACCACGATGCGATTCGACAGCTCTCAGAAGCGGAAACAGAACACACCGCAGCAGTTGAGGCGCTCACAACAGCCCGACAGCAAGCACGAGCGGCCCGAGACATTCGCGAACAGAGATTTCGGATAGAAGACCGGCTCGAAAATCTCAAACGAAGAGCGCGAAAGGAACTGGTATCGGCGGTTTTGCCGACCGTCAACACAGAACTCTCGAAGCTACCCGATTGCACGTACACGTCCTTCGACGAAGCGGATTCGGTGTCGGCCGCGCTCACCCTCGTTCGGGTCGGTGCCCTGAAGATACCAGTTACGACCGCTTGCCGGCGGTTTTCGGACAGGCAGTCGGCCGAAGAATGGCTTGAAACACCGGTTTATTGGATCTGAGATTTGACCTCTAAATTGGGTCCAATAGTTTATCAACGAACGGGCGGCCACGCATCGTATGCCGACGGTAACTGTCGAAACGGTTCGGGTGGATGGGGTGACGTTCGTCGAGGCGATACTCGAACTCGAGCGACCGAGTCGAGTTCGCCTCCAAGCGTGTTTCGATGACGCTATCTGGCCGCCGCGAACGAATGGAAGCGTCGTAGATGGGTGGGACTCGACAGGCGTCACTATCGAAGCGGACGCTAGATCCACCGCAATCGGCTTCGCAACACCCGCGATCACCCACGGAAAGCCGATCGAGATCGTTCGAAGCGAGCCATATGAAACGGGACGAACCAAAACACAAGCGTGGATCGATCAAATCGAAGCACGGGTCGAGTCAGCAGAGCCGCTCGCTTCCGCCGCGACGGTACCGGAAGCGGCTGATGCGGTCGCCGCTGTGGGGGGGCTCGTCGGCGTCGAAACGCTAGCGTCGGCGATCGACCGAGATCGACGAGTTGCGATGCAGGTATCAGTCATTCCGGAGGAACTATCTCAACGACTCGAACGCGTCGAAATCCCGACCGGGACACTCACGACGCTCGCCGAAGGAAAACGACAGTAAGCAATCGAAAACAGCCACTTCGAAACCCGCAGGTACACACGATAGCCGACGACGGTCAACGAACAGGCCACTCAGTTTCGGAGATCGTGATACGTGTTTCGAATCGTGACCGCAGAGACGTCAGCCACATCTGCGGCGGCCTGTTGCGTCAGGTCGCATCCTGCGTCTTTCGCAGCGGTATACAGACAGGCAGCTGCAACACCGCTTGGATTTCGTCCGATCGTCGTGCCGGATTCATGAGCGTCGGTCGCGAGAGCCCGCGCGTCTCGTTCAACTGTAGTTGGAACATCGAGTTCGGAAGCGAACCGGGCGAGGTACTCCATCGGAGCGATCGGACCCGTCGACAGCTCAAGCTCTCGATTCAGCGCACCGTAGGCGACTTTGAGCTCGCTTTTGTCCGCGCTTGCGACGGAGACTATTTCTTCGATCGTTCGGGAGACGGACATCGTCCGACAGACAGCGTACACGGATGCGGCAGCAAACCCTTCGATACACCGTCCTTGCAGTAAGTCAGTGTTTTGTGCGGATTCAAAGAGCACACACGCCTGCTCTTGAAGCGCGTCAGGGAGCTCTAGTTGGCCGACTAACCGCCGAATTTCGGTGAATCCGTACACCAGGTTTCGCTCTCGCTTCGTCGCGATCTGTGCACGGTTGTGCTGTCTTCGCATGCGTGCGACTTGCCTACGCTTGCGACCTTTCAATCGAGTCGACCGACCGATCTCGGTTGAAAGCCCCCGGTCGTGGCGAGATCGGGTTAGCGGTGCGCCACACCGTTCGGGGTTCGTTTCGTCGTCGGCAAACGAGCGCCACTCGGGACCACGGTCGAGTTGATCCTCGGCGACAACGAGACCGCATTCGTTACAGACCGTTTCAACGCTGGTGATTTGGAGTCGGCCGTTGCATTCGGGGCAGACCTGTCGTGTCGTCGTGCTCATCACATGTGAAAATTCGGCTCGATGGTACTTGAAGGACGGACGAAAAACAGGTGATTCGAGGTAAAACAACCGAGAAAGCGCACCGGTAACCGATACGCTCGATCCCGTTTTCGTCTAATTATTTTCGAATCAGTAGAAGGCTTTACAAAGGATGCTCTACCAACGAGTGGTATGGGGCTTTCGGAGATCGCGGCGGGAATCGAAGTGACGACAGCACAGCGCGAGCGAGGTGTCGCGACCGCGGACGAAACCGACACGTCGCTTGCGGAAAAGCTCGCCTCGTTCGATGAACGACTCCCCTGTACGCCACCGGCCGCCGCGACGCTCATCGAGGCGTATATCGAGGGGGCATCGATCGCTCGTGCCGCCGCCGTCGCGGAGATACCGAAAACGGAGGCCGCAAAGACGCTGTATTTACTCGGTGAGCCGATCGATCCGTGTACACCGACGGCGAGTCGAATACTCGATGATTGGCTCGCGGGGAAGCTTTCGAGAACGGACGCGAAGACGCTCTGCGGTCTCGACGAATCCGAATTCGCACTCGGCACGTACATCGTAACGCACGAACCGATCGAAGGCGCGGAAACAGCCATCGCCGACTCGACATCGATGAGCGCTAAAGAGGACCCGCTATCGGATGCGAGAAGCGATCTCAGCGATCTTATTTAAACGGAAATCCATCGAAGATCCCATTCGCGTTCTCCGACGAGATTCGAACGCCTGTTGTCGCTTCCAAGACGCCGGAGAACGCGTCGACCGGGACAACGGTTTTACCGACCGGATGTGCTTCCTGATCGAGCGTCGGGACGGTCGCGTCGGCATCGGGATGTGCCGACGAGCGAGTGATCACCGTTATAAACTCATCGAGCCCGAGATCTGCCAACCGATCAGCCGTTCGAGGAACGGCGGTGTCAGCCCGAGGTTCGTCACAAACGACAGTGACTGTATCAACACCCATCACCGCTGCGACGGCTTGGTTCGCGGCGATTGGGGGTGTATCGATCAATACGTGTTCGAAATGGCGTTGGGCTTCTTTAACTCGCGTTTCGAACCGTTCCGCAGCCTCGGGATGTTTCGCCTTCGCCAAACGAGAAAACGGCGCGTGAGCGGGACAGACAGAGAACCGTCCAGCACCCTCGATCGATTGGTCGATGAGTCCGCTCTCAAGTGGGCCATCACTGAGACACAACTGCGTCATGTCAGGGGAGATAGTCCCGGAGATTCGATCCGCGATACCCTGTGTTTCGTATGCGGCATCCAAAACGACCGTATCTCGCCCGTCACGGGCAAGCAGTTCAGCACACGCGAGCGTGACCCGCGTCGTACCGACGCCACCGGCTGCCCCAACGAACGCCACCGTCTCTGCCATGTCGGTTGCTGTCTCGGGGTCGAACAAAAACGTGCTGTTTTCGGATCCGATCGATAGCGGCGTCCGTGTGTTTATTCGAGTTCGTCGACGATCGACGCCGCGATCTCACCGGGGTCCGCTGAATCGGCGTCCGTTCCAGCATCCATGATCGCGTGGATCGGGCCACCGCCGTCGCCTTCGAACCGTGGGACGATATGAACGTGAAGGTGTGGAACCTCTTGGCCAGCTGCAGGACCGTCATTGATGCCGATGGTCGTCGCGTCAGCATCGACCGCATTTTCGATCGCCGGCGTGAGCGCCCTGACAGCGTCGAAGACATCCGCCGAGAGTTCCGGCGGAGTATCACGCAGTCGCTTGTGTGGCGCTTTCGGGATGACGAGCGTGTGTCCCGGTGCGAGCGGATTCGCATCCAAAAACGCGAGCACGGTATCGGTTTCGTGGACGATTTCGGCGGGGATCTCACCATCGACGATTCGCTCGAAGATCGTTGGCTCGGACATACTCGATTGCTCGGTCGGCAACCCTATCAACGTTCGTCCTCGGGGCCCGCCTCGAGATCGATGAGCGCCGCACCGATCGCTTGTTCGTATTCCTCCGGTGTGTATCCAAGCCGATCGATCCAAACGTTCTGATATGAGGGATGTAAAATCGGCACTAACGGTGGCAGCCGGTCTGTATAGACCGGCGCTAACACGACATCCAGAAACCCATCGAGTGAACGTCCAGTGGCGGTGAGAAGCGACTCGGTCGCATGTCGTCCGGTCGGGACGATACACGCAGGTTCGATCGCGTCGATTTCTTCGAGGAGATACGAGCGGCAATTCGATCGTTCCTCACCGGTTGGTTCACGGTTCGAACCCGTTCCATTGCTCGGAAAGCACTTCACGGCGTTCGTGAAATACAGCTCGGTGTGCGTATAGCCGAGCGACGCGAAGAGCGACCGGATCAACCGACCGCTGTGGCGGGCGGTGTATGCCATACCGGTGTGGTTGCCGCCCTTCCAGCGGTCGAGATCGGGGTTCCCAGAACCGGGGGCTTCCCCGACAATGACGAGCGTTGCCTCCAAAGAGCCAACGCCCCACGAGATGCAGGTGCGGCTCTCTACGAGATCGGGACATCGCGTACAGTCCTCGTCGAGCGGATTTCGATTCGCTGGGCTCGGATACGTCACGGTTCGCTTCGTGTCGATATCAGTGGCGATCGGTATAATGTGTCGTCTTTACTCCAGTGTTCGGTATATAACTGAAGATCCCTTCGGTCAGGGCGGCAGACCGCCGCCCAGCGATC
>SKKJ01000087.1 GCA_007121575.1 Natronomonas sp. | reverse complement strand
TTATACGTCTCGTTCGATCAGTTGCAGACAGACAATGAGTACACGACAAAGACTTCAGCGTCACAACACGGGATCAGAGCTGGACACGACCGAGTATGTCTCGATCGACGCACTCCCGGCAACGATGAACACCACCGGGCCGAAGCTGGTCTACCTCTACATGCAACTCGTCAGAGAGACGACGATCGAAGACCTCTCGGAAACCCTCGGAATGAAAATGCTTACGCTCTACCCGATGTTGAGCACCCTCGAAGAGGAGGGGCTCGTCGAACGGAGCGGCGAGACGTTCGCGGTCGCGTCGTAAGCCGCCCGCAGACGATAACGAGGGAAGACCGAACAGATCAGTCGGTCCCGATCACGATCGCTTCGCGGAGTTCAAGCGCGGTTTCGAACTCCTCGCGCCGACCGAGATCACTGCCGAGTTGTTTGAGATGTTCAGCGTGAACACGGCGGAGCGCGTCACGCTCGCGTCGATCGAGACCGATCTCGTCTCCCAGCGTCTCCCAGTGGCCCGTTTCGACGAAGAAAACGGCCTGTGTATTATCGGTGTAGACCTGTTCGTACCGTCGCCGATACGTCGAGAGCCGCGTTTGCAACAGTGTTTGGGCGCGATCGACGAGCGTTGGCAGACGCTGTCCGGAAACCGACGCTTGCGCCGCCGCGAGAAGCAACGCGTTTCCATCGATGGGTTCGCCGGACACGTCATCCACCGGCGCGCATCGCTTTCTGTGCGAACCGGTCGATGAGTGTCCGGAGCGCTTCGGCCTCGCCGCGGAACTCGATGACGACCTCGTTGAGCGTGATGCTCGCGCCGGGAACGGGCGTTACCCGCCGTTCAGAGAGTTCGGCAGTCCAGCCGTCCCCCTCGATCCGATCACCGGTCTCATCGAGTCGCGTTCCACCGAGGTTCTCGAGATAGTTCGCCGCCAAGCGCTTCGAGATGCCGCGGAATTCACGTGTTTCTCGCATATCGGCCCCGTTATCCGCCCGCGACCGGCGGAAAGACGCTCAATCGGTCGCCGTCTTCGAGCACCGTCTCTGTTCCGTCGAGGTGGATGACTTCACGACCGTTTTTCAACACCGAGAGCTGTCGTTGGATCGCACCGTTACCGTCGAGGAGCGCACCGGCGAGTTCGGGAAACTCCGATTCGATCGCTGTCAACACTTCACCGACGGTGATATCGTTCTCGAAGGTTCGATCGATCTCTTTCTGGCCGACTGCCGTTCGGAAGTTCGCGAAGAATCGGAGTTCGAGTCCGACAGCATCATCGGCAGCGTTGGGTTCGTCGATGCTCATAGATCTGAAAGTCGGATGCCATCCTCGACGAGTCGGGCGTTCCGCTCGCGATCCAATTGGGTAGCTAACCACTCGTGTTGATAGAGCTGTTCGATGAGGTCCGCATACAGATTCCGCCACGCGATCGCGAAGATCGGCGATTGTCCCCACGCGCGCAACTCCGGAACGAACGCGTGGAACTGTTCGATCCGGGCTTCGAAATGCTCGATGAGGTCGAGCACGTGAGCGGCGGCCTCGCTGTCGTTCTCAGCGGCCTCTATCGCTCGTTCGAGCCGGGCGTTATACCCTTCGACGGCACGGTGCATATCTTGCCGTGCGCCGTCGCCGTCATCGGGTAACGACTCGAGAAGCGGCCCCGGAACGCCGAGATTGATATCGTCCATACGGGCAGATTGCGCGCCACGAACAAAAAGGTGATCGGGGAACGAACAGCGGTCAGACGTTTCACGACACGTCAATCGCCGTCCGCTACGAGAAGAGGCCCTAAAATTAACGCTACGTAACTGACAGAAGCTCGGCGGCCTCCGAGGAGACATCGCCGACCAGTGTTATCGAGTACGGGCCGGAGGCATCCGCATCGACACCGACGACGACAACGGAATACAGACCATCCTGCTCAGCGATCGCAGAGATGGAGACGGTACCGTTGGGCGCAGCCACGTCAACGGCGAGTATGTTTCCATCGAAGTCGACGATGGCAACGGCGAACTCACCACCTCCACCTTCACGAGTGAGTTCGGCCGTGATCACCTCACCTGCCGTCGTATTGAGATTGAACACACCGAAATCGTCAATCCCGTCGAGCTCACCTTCGAGTGTCTCACTGGGTTGAATCGACCGGCTTTCTCCGTCCGAGGCATCGAGTCTCTCGTTGACGGATTCATCGAGGAGTGTAATCGTGTAGTCACCGGACGCGTTTTCGGTTGCACCGACAACGAGTACGAAGTACGTCCCCGATTGGGTGGCGGTCGCCGACAGCGTCGTCGTTTCGGTAGAACTAACGAAATCGGCTGCAAGCACCTCACGCTCGGGAGAAACGAGACCGACCGCGAAGGTTCCGTTCCCGGTGAACCGATCTATCGCAACCGAGATTGACTCGTTCGTAACGGCTTCGACCGTATAGAGATCGTGCTCATCGACCCCGTAAATACCACTGCCGATCGAGCGATCCGTAGCGAGCGCTTGTACCTGCATCTTCATCGTATTCGAGATAACCGTATCGGGCAGCTGTTCCGCCGGAGGCTCTCGAGACTCTTCATCGAACGATGTCAGCGAGTACGGGCCGATCGCATCGTAGGTCGTTCCGATCACGAGGACGGAGTACGTTCCGTCCCTCGGAACGGGTGCCGAAAGGGTCAGCGACGTTCCAGAACCGACAGCGTCGCTCGTGAGTATCTGTCCCTCAGCGTCGACGAGTGCGACTCCGAACGTCCCTGCGCCACCGTGACGGGTGAATTCAAGAGTGATCTGATCGCCCGCACTCGCCTCCTGCGAGAACATCTCGAAATCGTTGATGCCGTTGATCTCTCCCGAAAGCATCATATCGGATCGTAGCGGTCGAATAGCATCATCGGAAACATCGGTTGAGTCGGGTATTTCGATAGTGTCTCCGTGCGGTTCGTCGATGGCCGTATCAGCGGGAAGCGTCAACGAATACGGCCCAGCCGCATTCGGGGTATCAGCCGCCATCAACGCATAATGGGTCCCGGTGGCAGCGGGAACGAACAGCAGTTCAAGCGTATCATCCGAACCGACGGAATTCCACGTTAAGCCGTTACCGGTCGAGTCGGCTACCATAAACAAAAGCTCTCCAGTACCGCCGGTCCGAGACACCTCGAATCGGAGTGGTTGGCCCGCCTCGGCATCGAAGCTGTAGATGTCCCACTGTTCGAAGGTTTGGATATCGCCTTCGACCGTCTCACCGGGCTGTGTTACCGTAATACCGGAGGTATCTTCTTGTGAGCTGACAGGTGCGGCGAACGCGATAATCGCAAGGGCGGTCAACAATACGCCGACCAAAAGAATTGTTTTAAATCGTCTGTTTCGATCCATCTTCACGTATAGAGATTGACAGAGAGACCGATAATCAAACACGATTGTTTATAAATTTTTACATCCGTTACCAAGAGTAATCAAACCCACCTGTAAAGGTACGTGTTTGTTACTCGACGGTATCGAGAGAATACTGCGCAGAATAACTCACGGTGACCCCTCGAAATCGCACTCGGAGAAGGTGAGTCGGTTCTCATAGGGGTGATAGCCGATCAAAGAGCGGAGGTCTCTTCGCAGTGACGCACGTCGACTGCAATCCCACGAGTGCTTTCGACCATCGCTTCGCCGTGGCAGGCAGCTCGGCCAACCCCGAACGCCTTCGGCCCTTCGAAGACGACCTCATCACCGGGGCGAATCGACGGATCGGCGTCAACGACTCCCGGTGCGAGGACGCTTCCGGTTGGGACGAACGCGTCGATTTCGACCCGTTTCGTCGGCGCGTCGCTTTCGATCCACGCCCGTGCGCCTGCAGGCGTCAGCGAAAGCGTTCCATACTGCGGCACCATCGTCGCGAGGTGATCGCCGTCGCCGTCTCGAACCCGCAGTTTCGGATACATACCTTCGGTCGTCGCGTCGGAACCGAAGACAGCATCGCCCGCACCATCGCCGAACTGAAAATCCGCGATCGCTCGAACGGTCGCCGATTCGCGCTCGCTCTTATAATAGGTCGCTTCACCCTCAAGCGCGGCATCGAGCGCGGCGAGCGATTCGTCTGTCGTCGGATGGTCGACGACCGTATATTCGAATTCGATGCCCAACGACGCTTCGACGCGTTCGCAGATCTCGCGATAGCCTTCGCCGGGGACGTGTGCGATGTGTTGGTCGTACTCCGCCCGTTCGAGATACCGTTCCAACACGTTCGAGACGAACTCGATCTCGGTCGCCGTCCATCGGCCGGTCACGACGCTGTCGTAGTGTTGGGCCGGATACGTGGTCTCGAGTTCGTTCGGGACGACGCCGATCGGCGAGGTCATCGAAACGATATGGCCGCGATAGCCGATCGCTCGAGCGAACTGTTCGTGGCTTTGAGACTCGCTGTACGGCTTTCGAGCGGAGCACGGCAACAACACGAGCGGTGCGTCGAGGCGTCGACGGTACCGACTCGTCACGCGGTCGGCAAAGCGTTGGATCTCGACGCGTCGAAGCGAGTCGTCGCTCGCCGCCAACAGTTCGTTTCGTCGGAAAACCGGGGTTCGCTCTTCGAGATAACCGTACTGCTGGTCGAGCCGGCGGAACATCGCGGTCAGCCACGCCTCGTGTCGAGCCTGCCCTTCGATGTAATCTCGAAGGCGACCGTCGGCGATTCGTCGACGAACACGAGCGAGTTCCGCAGTGAGTGCGTTGACGTTGTGTTCGGCACAGTCGGTTCGTTCGAACGTTTCGCGCGGACGTTGACACGCGGGGCACGGACACGGGAGTTCGTCGAGATCTTCGAGGAACGCCTCGCCGTCAGTCGTGACATAAAACCCCTCGAGACCCCGGACCCATGCGCGTTTCTCATCGAAGAGGTCAACGCCAGTGTACGCGAGGGTCGCGACGTTTGCCGGTGTGGCGACGCCGGGACAATACAGCGCGGTGTCGTCCGGGGTCGCATCCCGGATCGACAGAATCGCGTCGACGAACGCCTCCGCGTGGCCGAGATAGCCGCTCGCGTTCGAAAGCACGTATGCGTCAGCGCCGTGATCGGCGGCGGTCCCGGGCGAAACGACAGCTGCGCTGGGAAAGTCGACGTCGGGATACTCGACGGCGAACGCCGCCTCTACGGGCGGTTCGGTCCCCGGTGGAAGCGCTCGGTGTGAGAGGACTGTCAACGCGGATTCGGATCCCTCGGGCGCGGCCGGCTCATCGTGCCATCGACTCCCGCCGTCTTCGAGGACCGCATCGACGGTCGCGGGTGTCGAGAGGGGGTCCGTGAGGCGAAGCTCCCCCCGACGGGCCGCACCATCGCGGCCGTGAATCTCGAAATACTCGGTCATACCAACCCGTCCTCGCCGGGGCGGTAACTGTCCGTCGGTTTGATCGTAAAAAGCGGAGATACGCGGGCAAGGTCAACCAGCACGTACACG
>SKKJ01000013.1 GCA_007121575.1 Natronomonas sp. | reverse complement strand
TGTCCAAATGTCCAGATACCTACTGCCAACATATCCGATTGTCGTAACTTATCAGACATACGGTGCGGATAGTAAAGACAATCGTCTCGATCACACTACCTATGTCCGCCGAAACGGAAGCCGGCGAGCTCGATTATGAGTTGACTTTCGAACAGTTCGCGATCGGTGCGGTCGGGGGCGTCCTCGGGGCGCTCTTGTTTGGCATCTTCATTCAGTTTGCGGCGACCGACTTTGCCGTCGCGATAGCTGTTCCCGGGGTATACGGTCTCGAGGGACCGCTCCCCGTGGCTGCATGGGGGATACATCTGTTTCACGGGGCGCTCTTGGGGCTCATCTACGTCATCGTTTCCCACTATGAGCCGTTCTTTCAGTACGCACATTCCGTACGGAGCGCAGCAGGGCTCGGAATCGGTTTCGGGATCGTCCTGACCGTTCTGGTCGCGATGTTTCTGTTACCCTTCCAATTCGGTGTCATCGGGGCGACCGACGTCATAGATGTGCCGACGATCACTGCCGAGATCGCAGCGGTGTCCCTTGTGGGTCACATGCTCTTCGGTCTCGTCGTCGCACTCACATACGCGATGCCTACTGACTGAGCAACAGAGCGTCGGTCCATCCCCGAAACTCAATAAAACGGTAGTTCCTCGACGACGGCGGCTTTCGGCTCGCCGCGGACGACGATTCCGAGTTCGGTCCCGGGCTCTGCCAGCGATACCGGAACGTATCCGAGTCCGATCGCGGCGCCGAGCGTCGGGCTCATCGTCCCGCTCGTGACCGTTCCGACTGACTCTCCGTCGGCGACGATCTCGTATCCGTGGCGGGCGATACCGCGCTCTTCGAGCCGGAATCCGACGAGAATCTCCTCGGGACCGCGTTCAGAGACGCCTGCGAGCGCGTCTCGTCCAACGAACTCTGTATCGAGATCGACCGTGAACCCGATCCCTGCCTCGTAGGGGTTTCGTGGGTTCGTCTCGGCGTTGAAATCCTGCCCCGAAAGCAAGAATCCGGCTTCCAACCGAAGCGTGTCTCTCGCACCGAGTCCGCAGGGTTGACACTCGAGTGCCGACCAAACCGTTTCGGACTGCTCCGCGTCGAAGAGGAGTTCGACGCCGTCTTCGCCGGTGTAGCCCGTTCGAGCGAGAAGACATTCGACACCGTCGATCGATCGAGGCTCGATAGTGAACCGCGACACGTCGCTCGGCGAGTCGCACAGCCCCTCCAGTAACTCGATCGCGTTTGGCCCCTGCACGGCGATCATTCCGTAGGTCTCCGTCGTATTTTCGACAGTGACGTCCAGGCCCCACATGTCGGCGTGGTCAATCCATCGGTCATACATCTCGGCGTCGTGACCGGCATTCGGAATAAAGAGATACTCTCCGGTCCCGATCCCTTCGGTCGGAAGCCGATAGACGACGGTGTCGTCGATCATCACGCCGTCCTCATCGGTGATCGTCGAATACTGCGCGTCCCCGGTATCGAGTTCGGCGACGTTGTTCGTCGTCAGCCGGTTCATCAACTCCGTTGCGTCCGGCCCGGAAACCTCGATCTCACCCATATGCGAGACGTCGAACTTCCCGACGGTTTCACGAACCGCTTCGTGTTCCGTCCGAATCGAATCGAACTCGACGGGCATCTCCCAGCCGCCGAAATCGGTCATTTTCGCGTCCGCAGCAGCGTGTTCGGCACCGAGCGGTGGCGTTCGAAGCGACATGGCGAATCTCGGTGCTCCCGGAGTAAGTATTTATTTGTCGAGGGGGATCGGAGACGACGTATGGGACTGCTCGATCGACTCTCCAGTCGTGGGACGCGGGTCGGTATCTTCGTCGATGGCCCGAATGTCTTTCGCCCGGAGTTCGATGTCGACCTTGACGAACTCCGATCTCTCGCCCGCGCTGAGGGGACGGTCGCGATCGCGCGCGTCTATGTGGACGAGAAGGCCGGCAGCGGCTTAATCCAAGCCGCCGAAGCCCGCGGATTCGAGGTCGTTACGACCAGTGGGGATGTCGATTTCAAACTCGCTGTCGAAGCCGTCGAGGCCGCCGTTGCCGAACAGATCGACACGGTCGTCGTCGTCTCCCGCGACACCGATTTCAAGCCGGTCCTAGAGATCGCTGCAAGACACGGGCTCAGGACGGTCGCGGTCGCTCCGGGTACACATGGTCGATCGGACGCCCTCCGAAACGCCGCCCACCACGAAATCACGCTGGAATAGCATGAACGGGATCGGATTTCTTCTGTTGGTCGGTCTCGTTGGCACCGCTATCGTATGGGCCGGTTCGTCCGCACTTGAACGCGCATCGGCTCGATTAGCGCGACATTACGGCCTTCCGCGGCTGATACAGGGGGCGATCCTTGCCGCGGTCGGCTCCTCGGCCCCCGAACTCGCGAGTACGATCATCGCAACGGTTCGATACGGTGAATTCGAACTCGGTGTCGGCGTTATCGTCGGATCGGCCGTCTTCAATATCCTAGTTATCCCCGCTCTTTCGGCGCTGCTATCGGATGGGACGCTCGATACCGGTCGGGATGTGGTATATAAAGAAGCGCAGTTTTACATGCTGTCTGTCGCCGCGCTGTTTTTGATCTTTGCCCTCGCCGTCATCTATTATCCGACCGGAGACACCGAGCTGGAGGGTACGATCACCCGACCGCTCGCAGTGTCGCTGTTGTTACTGTACGGGTTGTACGTCTTTGTTCAGTACCTCGACGTGAGCGATGCCGACACGAGGAGCGTCTCGTTGGATCAGCGGCCATTGCTCATCGAATGGGGCGTCCTCATCGGTGGTGTCGCCCTCATCATCGTCGGCGTTGAAGCGCTCGTGTACTCGGCGATCGGACTCGGAGAGACGTTCGGAACGCCCTCGTTCCTGTGGGGACTGACGGTCGTCGCGGCGGCGACGAGCTTACCGGATGCGCTGATCAGCGTCGCGGCGGCCCGCATCGACGAACCAGCCGTTTCACTCGGTAACGTGCTCGGAAGCAACGTCTTCGATCTGTTGGTTGCGATTCCAGCCGGCGTGATTCTCGCCGGTGCGACGCCGGTTTCGTTCGTCGCCGCCGTACCGATGATGGCGTTTTTAGTCGTCGCGACGATCGTTCTCTTCGGATTCGCCCGGACCGGTATGGAGATCACCGATCGAGAAGCCATGGCGATGCTCATCTTATACTGCATCTTCGTCGGGTGGTTACTGCTCGAAAGCGTCGGCGTCGTCGACCTGGTGTAGCCGTCTTCTCGATCGGAGAGCGGTGTCGTTTTCACACCGGCGATCGAACCGACGAACATGTACGACGGCCCGGTGTTGGACAACCATCTCCATCTCGACCCGATCAATGGGCGCGGCGTCGAAGCGGCCGAGGCGTTCGCTCGCGCGGGCGGAACGCACCTGAACGTTCTCAACAAACCATCGTGGCACCTCGTCGGCGACGTCGAAGGTGAGGACGGCTTTCGGGAAACGTTCGATCTCACCGTCGAGGTGACCGAAAAAGCCGACGAACGATTGCGGGGGCGCGCGTGGCCGGTTCTCGGTGTTCACCCGGCGCTGATTTCACAGCTCATAACGCGCGGCTACGAACCAAGCGAAGCCGCTGAGTTGATGAAAGTCGGGATCGACGTCGCCGCCGAGTACGTCGCTGAAGGCCCCGCGCTCGCGATCAAATCCGGCCGCCCACATTACGAGGTCGAGGACGCGGTCTGGGATGCCTCCAACGACGTGATGCGTCACGCGTTCGCCCGCGCGGCCGAAGTCGGCTGTGCCGTCCAACTTCACGCCGAGGGCGGCGAAGCGTTCGAACCGGTCGCCGAATGGGCCGAAGCCGAAGGGCTCGCCCGCGATCGCGTCGTGAAACACTACTCCGGCGGATATGTCGAGGGCCTGATTCCGAGCGTGATTTCACACAAAGACGAGCTCGAACGCGCCTGTGAGGGCGATTGGCCCTTCTTTATGGAGACTGACTTCATCGACGACCCGGATCGTCCGGGCGCGGTTCTCGGTCCGAAGACGGTTCCGAAACGGACACAGTGGCTCGCCGAATCCGGATACGAAGACGCGTTGTACCGGGCTCACGTCGAAACGCCAGCGAGCGTCTACGGTGTCGATACCGAGGCGACGTTGTCCACTGACTCGGTGTGAACTTATCCCTCCTGTTCCTCGAGCCGATATCGTTGGATTTTCCCGGTCGCCGTCGTCGGCAGTTCGTCTAAGAACTCTATCTCTCGGGGGTACGCGTGTCTCGCGAGCTGTTCTTTGACGTGGAGTTGGATCTCTTCGAGCGCCGCTTCCGGATCGTCCGGGGTTTCGACGGGGACGACGAACGCCTTGACGACTTCGCCCCGTGTCTCGTCCGGAACGCCGATCACGGCGGCTTCGGCGACCAGCGGGTGTTCCATCAGGCTGCTTTCGACCTCGAACGGTCCGATCCGGTATCCGGACGAAATGATCACGTCGTCGCTTCGGCCCTCATACCAGAAATAGCCGTCCTCGTCTTTGCGCGCCAGATCGTCGGTGAGGAGCCATCCGTCGTAGAACGTCGATTCGGTTTTCTCCGGTAGCTCCCAGTACTCTTTCATCAACAGCCACGTTCGCGGCTTGACGACGACTTCGCCGATCTCGCCGGGAGCGACCGGCTCTCTCGTTTCGGGATCGAGTAGATCGATCTCGAAACCGGGGGCGGGCCGACCCATGGATCCGACTTGGATCTCCATATCGAGTCCCGCGTTGTTGTTGACGATCATCCCGGCTTCGGTGAGTCCGTAGGTGTCGTGGATCTCGAGGCCGAAATTGTCCTCGAACCAGTTGTACACTTCCGGATTCAGCGGCTCTCCGGCACTGCTCAACACGCGAAGGCTTTCGAACGAACGCCCTTCGAGGATATCGTCTCCGGCCGCGATGATGCCACGGTATGCGCTGGGTGCAGCACCGAGGATCGTCACGTCATGTTCGTCGAGGATACGCACCCAATGTTCGGCGTCGAACTGACCGGCGTGAAGCAACCGCGTCGCCCCGAGCGCCATCGGCGCGAATCCGGTCGTGAACAACCCGTAGGACCAACCGGGATCTGCGGCTCCCCAGACGAGATCGTCCTCGGTGACATCCATCGCGTATTTCGTGTGCGGATACAGCGTTGGCAGCGCTCTGTGCGTCATAACAACGCCTTTCGGCGGTCCGGTCGTCCCGGACGTATACTGCATCGTCGAGGGGTCGTCGATACTCGTCCGAACCACATCAAAGTCGCTTGACTGGGCGCTGACGAGATCGGTATATCCGTAATCTGCTGCTGACGTGTCACCGTCGCCGACGTGTATGAATTCGCAGTCGTTTTCCAGATCTAGACTCTCGACGGTCTCATCGTACTCGGTCTGATAGAGCAGGAGTTTCGGGCGGCAGTCGTTGAGTCGGAACTCGATCGCTTGTTTTTC
>SKKJ01000132.1 GCA_007121575.1 Natronomonas sp. | reverse complement strand
GACATGGGAACCCACGTCATCGAGGCCGGATTCCCGGTAAACTCAGACGCGGAGTTCGAAGCCGTTCGAGACATCGCCGAGGCCACGTCGACCACGGTTGCCGGGCTCGCCCGGGTCGTGGACAAAGACATCGACGCCGCGTTGGATTCCGGCGTCGAGATGGTGCACGTTTTCGCATCCACCAGCGACATCCAGCTACAGGATTCAATGCACGCCACGCGCCAAGAGGCGCTTGAGCGGTCGGTTGCCTGCGTCGAGCGCGTGAAAGACGCGGGCGTGACCTGTATGTTCTCGCCGATGGACGCGACGCGCACCGATGAACAGTACCTGATCGAGATCATCGAGTCCGTCTCCGAAGTGGGAGTGGACTGGATAAACATTCCGGACACGGTCGGCGTCGCCACGCCGCGACGGTTCTACGATATGATCGAGAACGTCTGTGCGCACACGGACGCGAACGTTGACGTCCACACGCACGACGACTTCGGACTCGCGGCAGCCAACGCCCTCTCGGGGTATGAAGCGGGTGCCGCACAGGCGCAGGTGTCCGTCAACGGGATCGGTGAACGCGCCGGAAACGCGGCCTACGAAGAGGTCGTGATGGCGCTCGAAGCGCTCTACGACGTCGATACCGGCATCGACACGACGCGGATCACGGAGCTGGCCCGCATCGTCGAAGCGAAAAGCGACATTCCGATCCCCGCGAACAAGCCGATCGTGGGCGACAACGCGTTCTCTCACGAATCGGGGATTCACGCTGCGGGTATCATCGAAAACGCCGATACGTTCGAACCCGGCGTAATGACACCCGAAATGGTCGGCGCGACCAGAGAGTTGGTGTTGGGTAAACACACCGGAACCCACTCTGTGCGCGAGCGGCTACAGGACGCCGGCTTCGATCCGACCGAAGCCGAGGTCCGCGAAGTGACCCGCATAGTCAAAGACCGCGGGGCACAAAAAGAGCGGATCACCTTCGAGCGGCTCAAAGAGATCGCTCGTGATGTCGGGATCCGACACGAGGAGGTTCGGATCTGAGGATGTCGGTGTCGGTCGTTCGCCCGCCGGTACAGCAACCGGTACAGCGTACCCGCGCGACGGCCGATAGCGGTGCGACGCGGAACACTTATGTTCGCTCACGGACGAAAAACGAGCATAATGACGGATGCGATACCGACCGCGGTGGTTTTTTCGGATACCGTCAGCGTCGTAACCGATATTGTAGGGGCGTAGCCCCGACACCACATTCTCTTCATCCCCGGTTTGCATCGGCCACAGAACACCCTATAGTCGGAATAATGCACAAACGAGACACCCATCGACGGTATCCAGCAGCAGACGAGCAATGAGCGGCGAGCAAGCACAAGCACCACGGGACACAGAAACGGAGCGCGAACCAACGGCGGTCACGAACGGTGCGGATGCAGTTGTACGCGCTCTCGAAAACGCCGGCGTCGAACATCTCTTCGGCGTTCAGGGCGGCGCGATCATGCCGGTCTATGACTCGCTCTACCGATCGGATATGAGACATATCACGATGGCGCACGAGCAGGGGGCAGTCCACGCGGCCACCGCATACGGAGTCGTGACCGGCGAACCCGGCGTCTGTATGGCGACCTCGGGCCCCGGGGCTGCGAATCTCGTGACGGGAATCGCCGACGCCAATATGGACTCAAATCCGCTAATCGCACTGACGGGCCAGGTCCCAACGGATGTCGTCGGCAACGACGTCTTCCAAGAGACCGATGCCGTCGGGATCACCAGTCCAGTCACGAAGGCGAACGTGTTCGCCGACGATCCCGATTCGGTCGGAACGGACGTCGGGACGGCGTTCGCGCTCGCGAAGCACGGTCGACAAGGCTCGACACTGGTCGACCTCCCAAAAAACATCACGAACGGTGAGACAGACCGAGACCCCGGGGCACCGACGCTACCGGACACATACGAGCCACCGGAAACCGCAGATCCGGACGCCGTCGCGGCGGCGGCGGCAGCGCTTCGGCAGGCCGAAAAGCCGGTCATTCTCGCCGGCGGCGGCGTGATCAAAGCCGACGCGAGCGAGGAGCTCCGATCGTTCGCGATCGAACACGAAATCCCCGTCATCACGACGATGCCAGGGACCGGTGCGTTCCCGGAAGATCACGAGCTGTCGCTGGAGATTGCCGGTATGCACGGCACCGGATACGCCAACATGGCGATCACGATGACCGACTGCATGCTCGCGATCGGGACCCGGTTCGCCGACCGATTGACGGGCGGCGTCGAAACGTTTGCGCCGGATGCTGAGATTATCCACATCGACATCGATCCGGCGGAAGTCTCGAAGAACATCGAGGCGGATCATCCGCTGATCGGGGACGCGAAAGCGGTCCTCGGACAGTTCGCGGACGCGATGACTGGCTCGCCCTCGACAGAGGCGTGGCTCGAACAGTGCGATATGTGGAAACAAGAGTATCCGATGGACTATGCAGCGCCGGAGGATGCGCCCGTCAAACCACAGTATATCGTCGAGCGATTCGATGAAGCGACCGACGACGATACGATCGTGACGACCGGCGTCGGTCAACATCAGATGTGGGCGTGGCAGTACTGGACGTGGACCCAGCCGCGAACGTGGGTTTCCTCTCACGGTCTCGGAACGATGGGCTATGGACTGCCAGCCGCGATCGGTGCGAAACTCGCCGCACCCGACAGAGACGTCGTCTGTTTCGACGGCGATGGCTCGTTTTTGATGACGTGCCAAGAGCTGTCGGTTGCCGTTCGAGAGAACCTCGACATTACCGTCGTGATCCTCAACAACAAGGCGATCGGAATGGTTCGCCAATGGCAGGACGTCTTCTTCGACGAGCGACATATGGCATCGGAGTACCCGTGGGTTCCCGAATTCGATGCGCTTGCGGAAGCGTTCGGCGCTCGCGGATTCCGCATCGACACCGACGACGAAGTCGATGACGTCATCGAAGAAGCGCTCGCCTACGATGGGCCAAGCGTCGTCGACGTCTACATCGATCCCGATGAAAAGGTCTATCCGATGGTGCCGAGTGGCGGCGACAACGGACTGTTCGCATTGACGGAGGATCAACTATGAGCCGCCGACAAGACGTCCAGCGACGGGGTCTCGAAGGCCCGCGTCCGGAAGAGCGAACGCGTCCGATCGGGCGGCGAAACTCCCAAGGGATCCGAATCGATCCGGAGATCGAAGCCGAACCGAAGCCGCGGCGGACGACGATTTCGGCGTACGTCAAGAACGAACCGGGCGTGCTGGCGCGGGTTTCAGGGCTGTTTCACCGACGGCAGTTCAACATCGAATCGCTAACCGTCGGTCCGACGCAGAACGAGGGGTATTCCCGAATCACCCTCGTCGTCGAAGAGCCCGATCCGGGTATCGAACAGATCAGAAAGCAACTGAACCGGCTGATTCCGGTCGTTCACGTTCGGGAGCTGGATTCGAATCCGGTGGCGCGTGAACTCGTCATCGTGAAAGTCGATGGCGACGAACCGGACAAGGTGCACGCGATCACCGAGATGTACGACGGCGAAACGCTCGACGCCGGACCACGGACAGTTACCGTCCAGATCACCGGCTCAGAGAACAAGATCGACGATGCGATCGACGCCTTCAAACAGTTTAACATCCGGGAGATCGCACGAACCGGACAAGCAGCCCTCGCGCGGGGCGAAGAAGAGACCGCACGGGTCGAAGCGAAACACACCTAACAACGAAAACAATGACAGATACAACGATCTACTACGACGACGACGCAGACAGCACCGTACTCGAAGACAAAACCGTAGCCGTCCTCGGATACGGAAGCCAAGGACACGCCCACGCACTGAATCTCAGCGAGTCGGGCGTCGACGTGGTTGTTGGACTTCGCGAAGACTCCTCATCGTGGGACACCGCGGAGGCAGACGGTCTCGAAGTGACGACGCCGCGAGAGGCGGCAAAGCAAGGCGACATCGTGAGCGTTCTCGTTCCGGATACGGTTCAGCCAGCGCTCTATGAAGAGATCCGAGACGTCATCACGGAGGGTGACACGCTGCAGTTCGCACACGGGTTCAACATCCACTACGGACAGATCGAACCCGACGAAGGAATCGACGTCACCATGATCGCACCGAAATCACCCGGCCATCTCGTCCGACGTAACTTCGTGAACGACGAGGGGACGCCCGGGCTGTTCGCCGTCTATCGCGACGCGACAGGCAGCGCGACCGAAACCGCTCTCGCCTACGCGAAGGGTATCGGCTGTACGCGAGCCGGTGTCATCGAAACGACGTTCCGCGAAGAGACCGAATCAGACATCTTCGGTGAACAGGCAGTCCTCTGTGGCGGCGTCACATCGCTTGTCAAGACGGGCTATGAAACGCTTGTCGACGCCGGATACAGCCGCGAGATGGCGTACTTCGAGTGTTTGAACGAACTCAAACTCATCGTTGATCTGATGTATGAAGGTGGAAACATGGAGATGTGGAATTCCGTCTCCGACACCGCAGAGTACGGTGGATTGACCCGAGGTGACGAGGTAATCGACGACCACGTTCGCGAGACGATGGAGGAGATCCTCGAAGGCGTACAGGACGGAACGTTCGCACGCGAATGGATTTCGGAGAACCAAGCCGGCAGGCCGAGCTACAAACGGCTCCGGGAAGCCGAAGAGAACCACGACATCGAAGAGGTCGGTAAAGACCTGCGCGCACTGTTCGCGTGGGGCGAGGAATAACGAGATATGACAAACGAAGCAGAGACGACAGATAAGAAAAAAACGTTGGGACAGATGAGCCACACCGATCCATATTCGGGCCGGGCGTTCGGTGACACACAAACCTACGGGCGTGGACGGGTTATCGCCGCTGACGGTGGCGAACACGACGCCGTAAACGGTGACGAACACGACACGGAGACCGATAGCGATGCAACGCTCGCCGATATCGCTCACACGTCACCGGACGACGAAGAAGGGGCACAGCGAACGTTCGACCGAGGTGAAACCCGATGAGCGAAGGAACACTATACGATAAAGTGTGGGAGAACCACAAAGTGACGACACTGCCGAGCGGGCAAGATCAACTGTTCATCGGACTGCATCTGATTCACGAAGTGACGAGTCCGCAAGCGCTCGGAATGCTCCGCGAGCGCGGCATGGAAGTTGCCCGTCCGGATCTGACGCACGCGACGGTCGATCACATTCTCCCGACGGACGACCTCGAACGGCCGTACGATAACGAGGCCGCCGAAGAGATGATGGCCGAACTCGAACGGAACATCGAGCGAACGGGCATCGAATTCGATGACCCTTCCACGGGGAATCAAGGGATCGTTCACGTCATCGGTCCAGAGCAGGGGTTAACGCAACCGGGGAAAACGATCGTCTGCGGTGACAGCCACACGTCGACCCACGGAGCCTTCGGTGCACTCGCGTTCGGGATCGGAACGTCTCAGATGCGAGATGTGTTC
>SKKJ01000128.1 GCA_007121575.1 Natronomonas sp. | reverse complement strand
ATTACCTACGAGGACATCGGCGGACTACAAGGCGAGATTCAGCGGGTCAGAGAGATGGTCGAACTGCCGATGAAGCACCCGCAGATTTTCAAAAAGCTCGGTATCGAGCCACCACAGGGTGTGCTCTTACACGGTCCACCGGGAACCGGAAAGACGCTGCTTGCGAAAGCCGTCGCAAACGAGACGTCCGCGAGTTTCTTCTCCATTGCGGGACCAGAGATCATCTCGAAATACTACGGCGAATCCGAACAGCAGCTCAGAGAGATATTCGAAGACGCGACCGAGGAGTCACCCGCGATCATCTTTATCGACGAACTCGACTCGATCGCCCCGAAGCGCGAAGATGTGACTGGGGAAGTCGAACGTCGCGTCGTCGCACAGCTTCTGACGATGATGGACGGTCTCGAATCGCGGGGGCAAGTGATCGTTATCGCGGCGACGAACCGTGTCGATTCCGTCGATCCGGCGCTTCGTAGACCGGGACGGTTCGATCGAGAAATCGAGATCGGAGTCCCCGACGAGACCGGACGCAAGGAGATACTCCAGATACACACCCGCGGAATGCCGCTCGCGGACGACGTCTCGCTCGACAATATGGCCGACGAAACGCATGGATTCGTTGGTGCAGATATCGAGAGCCTGACGAAAGAAGCCGCGATGAAGGCATTGCGGCGATATCTCCCAGAGATCGATCTCGACGAAGAAGACATCCCGCCGAGCCTCATCGACCGGATGATCATCAAACGGACCGACTTCCGCGGCGCGTTGAACGAAGTCGACCCCTCGGCGATGCGGGAAGTCTTAGTCGAGCTCCCGAAAATCTCGTGGGACGACGTTGGAGGTCTCACCGACGCGAAAGGACAGGTCAAAGAGTCGGTCGAATGGCCGATGAACAGTCCCGAGAAATTCGATCGAATGGGAATCTCCCCGCCGGCTGGCGTCCTCCTCTATGGACCGCCCGGAACCGGAAAGACGCTGATGGCAAAAGCCGTCGCCAACGAGACGAACGCGAACTTCATTTCCATCCGCGGGCCACAGCTGCTCTCGAAGTGGGTCGGTGAAAGCGAAAAAGCGATCCGTCAAACGTTCAGAAAGGCGAGACAGGTCTCACCGACCGTGATCTTCTTCGATGAGCTCGATTCGCTCGCGCCAGGTCGTGGGACGGACACCGGATCCAACGTCTCTGAGCGAGTCGTCAATCAGCTCCTGACCGAACTCGACGGGCTCGAAGACATGGAAGACGTGATGGTCATCGGCGCGACGAACCGCCCGGATATGATCGACCCTGCGTTGATCCGTTCGGGACGGTTCGACCGGCTCGTGATGATCGGTGAGCCGGACACTGAGGGGCGTGAGCAAATCTTGCGCATTCACACTCAAAACATGCCGTTGGCACCGGATGTCAGTCTCCGAGAACTGGCAGAGATCACTGGTGGATACGTCGGATCGGATCTCGAATCGATTGCCCGCGAGGCGGCGATCCAAGCGCTTCGTGAGGACGATTCGGCCGAAGAAGTCGAGATGCGGCACTTCCGACAGGCGCTCGAATCGGTCCGGCCGACAATCACGGATGAGATTCGCGAGTACTACGAGGAAATCGAAGCTCAATTCCGCGGCGGAAGTCCGGATGCGCGACGCCATAGCGGCGGTCGAATCGGCTTCCAGTAACGAACGGATTGTCCGTTCGGGACGGGGTCGGGATACCGGCTCGTGTTTTTACGTTTCCTCGAGGCACACGCGGTTCCGAAGCGGACGTCCCGCTTCTAGCCGTTCGACATTATCGACGAGGATGTTCGCCAACCGGTCGTAGTATTTCGGTGTCGCACCGGCCGTGTGTGGCGTGATAAGGACTTCATCGAGATCCCAGAGCGGATGGTCGTCCGGAAGCGGTTCGGGATCAGTGACATCGAGTGCGACACCACCCAACCGTCCGCGACGGAGCCCGGTTACGAGCGCGTCGGTGTCGAGCACTTCACCGCGGGCGACGTTGATCAGTACCGCATCAGGCGAAAGCGTCGCGATCTCTTCGGAACCGATTAACCCTCGTGTTTCATCGGTAAGCGGACAACAGAGTACGACGAAATCGCTTCGGGCCAGCGCATCGTGTAATCGGTTGGGACCAAACACTTCGTCTGTCGGCCCTCCAGCATCGGGACTGCGCCGAATGCCGATCGTTGTGACACCGAAGGGATGTAACCGCTCTGCGATCGCCGTTCCGATCGCACCTAATCCGACGATGGTGACCGTTGCGCCGAAGAGCTCTCGAGGCGAGGAGGGCTGCCACCGATCGGACCGAGCCGCCTCGTGAAGTCGTCTCGAGAAGGTGAGGATTGATCCGAGGACGTGTTCGGACGCGCTGGCCGTATGAACGCCAGCGGCGTTCGTGACTTCGATACCGTGTTTGGACAGTGCAGCGCGAGGAAGGTGTCCGGTTCCAGCGTATGCACACGCGAATACGCGGAGGTTCTGCGCGCGATCTAAAAGTGCCTCGTCGATCGAAAGCCCGGTCACGATATCGGCCGATTCGATCTCCCGGCGCTCTTCGTCCGGCGTGCTCGCGTGAGCGATCGTATATCCGTCAAGTTGGGAACGGAGCGTTTCGGCGTACGATGCGGGCGATAGTCCGTGGACACCTTCGCGAAGAACGAGGAGTTTCATAACGAGGTGTTATCGGGCGAATATTTGAATCCGATTATTATTTACCGACGAACTCCGGTGGCTCATCGCCACCGAACGCCGCGTGTCCACGCGCGAAGTCTTCCGTGTTGGTCAATCCGGCGATGGTGTCGCCCTCATCGGCGAGTTGGGTGTTGAGCGGTGTTTCAAGACTTTTCGTGAGCAGTCGTTTCGTTTCGGCGTAGGCTTTCGTCGGTCCCGACGCGAGTCGTGTTGCCTCCGTATCGAGCGTCTCTTTGAGGTCATCATCGGACACGACTTCGGTCACTAATCCGATCGCTTCGGCTTCCGATGAGTCGATCGGCTCATCACGGAACAGTATCTCCTGTGCCCGTCGGAGTCCGACCAACCGTGGTAGCAAGTACGTCGAGCCACCATCTCCGGAGAGACCGATCCGGGGGTAGGCGAACTCGAAACGCGCAGATTCGCCCGCGAGGACGACGTCACCGCAGACGGCCGGGCCGAGTCCGCCACCGGCGACGACACCATTGACGCCGGTGATCACGGGTTTCGGTGCGTGAACAAGTTGGCTGACGAACTCGTGAAGTCCGTTGACGAGCGATCGCATAAGCGGTTCATCGCTCTCATCTCCGGACAGTACGGTGAGGTCTGCGCCCGTATTGAACGTCGCCCCGTTCGCTGTGAGCGCGATGCATCGAACGTCGTCGTCACTGACGAGCTTTTGGGCGGCGTCAGGGAGCTCGGTGCACATCGTCTCGTTTAGGGAGTTGTGTGCATCCGGACGGTCGAACACGATGTATCCGACACCGTCCTTGCGGGTACAATCGATCGTTTCGTACTCCATACCGCTCACGTCGAGCGCCACAGTCTTAATTCACCCTGTCAAGCGGGTGTTAATTCCCTCTGTCGAGAGCGATTCATAGGAATTATCGGAGAAGTTCATCGCTTCCCTGTGAAGAACCGAGACACAGTGCAGAAAGTTGGGTTTTGGAACCTTCGGTTGGCTACGATAATCCCTCTCAACGTTCGCCGAGTTCGACGTCGAACCGGTCTTCGAGGATCTGCTCTGCGACGCCCGAGAGGTGGGCTTGGCCGAACGCCGCAACGAGGAGTGCACCGACAGAGTTGAACATGAGATCTCGCACGGTGTCGTCGAGGCCGAACTGTGCGAGCGGCATCGTGATCCCGGTCGCGTCGGCTGCGATATCGAGGCCGAATTCGAACAGCTCCCAGAGGACGCCAAAGGCGAGTACGACGACCAACACGTAAACGAAAAAGAACTGTCTCGGAAGGTGTATCCGGTCGCTGTGGAGGTCGACTCCGCGAGCGAAGGTGTATCCGACGCCGGCGACGAGCGAAGCCGACATCGCGTGAGTCAAGTGGTCCCACCAGTCGATCTGCCCATAGAGACCGGCAGAACCCATCGTGTGTAAAAAGACGGCGAGCGTGATCCAAAGCCCGAGCCACGGATCGAGCGGGATTCGGTAGTTCCGCTCTAATATCGCCGGGACGAAGGTGATCAAAAGCGAGATCGTTCCGTTCGTGATCGCCTTCGGTTCGGCGTAAACGACCCCATAGACGATGATGCCGGTCAAAACGAGTTGCATCCCACGGGTGAGCCGACGTTGATTCGTCCGTGAGGGGCGCGGAAGCGGGATCATCGACTGATCACCCATCGCAGCCGTCGGCCAAGTTTTCGTCCTCTCCGTTTGAAGTACGCATCGAAGAGTATTCCCGCAACGAGACCGGCCAATGTCACCCAGATAAACTCGGTCATGAGAGCGGCGTTCGCTTCCGTCTGTGTCATTCCGGGCTCGCTGAGAAACTGGGTGCCGAGGTACCGATCCGAGTTCCACCGAACCACGGCCCACGCAGCGACGGAGGCCATCGTCGTCATCGTGACGAACACGATGGCAAACCAATGTGTCATCCGAACCGTAGTGAAGGTATGAAGCTCAACGGTAACGATAAGCGCTAATCCAGCGACAGAGAGGTAGTACGCGAACGTACCGAGTTCACCACCGAACAGCCCCCTGACCAAGATCGGCAACAGCGCGAGAACCAACACTTCCCACGGGAGCATCATCCGCCAATCGCGGTACGCGATCGGCGGGACAAGAACGATAAAGCCAGTGATCGCAACGAACAAGATCCAGAGACGATCGAAATCGAGCAGACTCTCGATGAAGACTAATACTAAGACGCCGACCAGAACCCACGAGATGATCGCGTTCACTCGACCGCTTCGGAATAGCTGTTCGAGGAGATCGTCCGGCTCTTCCGGCGGGTTTTCTTCGGTCGGCGGTTCGCCGGTTGTCATATATCGTCCTCATGGTTGTGGATGTCATAAAACCCCTTACAACGGAATCGACGCGAAAATCCACGGTCTCTGTCAGGCGGAATCAGACAGCACAGCGGCGTTTTCGACGGCTGTGCACACCACACCCCGGTATCCGTAGCCAAAACAAAACATTCAACTGAGTGTTCGTTGTACCCTTCAACGATATGGTCGATAAAGACGAACTTCGACAGCAGTTCATCGATGCGTTCGAGGGAGCAGACTATCCGGTTAACAGTCCGATGGATCTCGTCCCCGCATTGCCGCAGGGACCGGGAACGAAGTTCGAATCCGGCGAGTTCTCGATGACGGCAATGGAGCTCAGTACCAAAGCGAGCGGTCACCAATCGTTCCCGTACGAGACGGTGGATGAACTGGTCGAAGACGTGATGGACGGGCTCGAAGAAGACGGACACATATAAGCCGGACGAAAGCAGCGGTGTTTAGACCGGGCTGTGCGTATCACACCACAATGAAGCAAACGACGTTCGT
>SKKJ01000261.1 GCA_007121575.1 Natronomonas sp. | reverse complement strand
CTCCGGCGGCTTCACCGCCTCCCCTGATGCGATCGACGGTGAGGCCGGCTTCCTCGAGTTGTACGCCGGCGACGAGCCGGTCGATTGGGACGCGCTCCCCGCGCTCGATCGACCGAGTGCACTCGGCGAGTACGGGCTGAACGTCAAGAATTATCCGTGCTGTTATTACACGCACACGAGCATCTACGCGGCCGAGCGTCTCGCGAAAGACAACGACGTGGACCCGAGAGACGTCGAATCGATTCACGTCGTCACGTCGCCGGGAACGGCCGATGCCCTGCATTATCCCGATCCGGACACCGGCCTCGAAGGGAAGTTCTCGCTCGAGTACACCGTCGCGAGCGCGGTCGTCCGAGACCACGTCGGTGTCGAGGCGTTCGAAGACGAAGCGGTCTCAGATCCCGACGTGCAGTACGTCCGAGAGCGTGTCGAATGGGAGATCGACGAGTCGATGGAATACAACGAGACGACTTCCGAGATGCGAATGGAGACCGCGAACGGGACCTACACGCGCGTGCAGGACGTCCCGCCGGGCGATCCGTCGAATCCGCTGTCGGATGCCCAACTCGAAGCGAAGTTCCGCCGGTGTGCCAACCGAGTGCTCGACGGCGACGCGGTAGATCGAACCTACGAGCGACTGGATTCGCTGCGATCGGTCTCGGACGTTCGCGAGATTATCTCGGGAGAGTGACGGCCGGATAATCGAGAGTTCTTTTTCAGTGTTCGCGGTCGCCGATGACGAACTCGCTCGCGTCGCGTTCACCGTCGGCGAACTCGTGTGCGCGCTCTTCGAGCGACGCCGCGGAGACGTGCCCCTTCGATTCGAGCAGTCGCGTTGCGGCCTCGATCCAGTGGTCGTAGTACGCTTTTTCGGTCTCCGTTTCGAGCGAGCCGTCGTCGGTTTCGATCCGGGCGATCAACGCCCGTTGGAACTCGCTCCACTCGAAGACGCCCTCCCGCCAGAGCGTGACGATCAGTCCGAACGCCCGGGCCTGCGCGGGCGAATCGAACGTCGGCCCCTCCCCATCGATCGCACCCTCGGACTGTTCGATCAACTCCGCGAGCCGCGTCCGGGCGGCGGATTCGTCGATCGGATCATCCGTCTCGAAGGCAGCGTTATCAGACATCGGCACCCAACCGTTCGACGCCGATCATGGCATCGCGCGTCACGTGCTCAACGAGCTCGTCCTCGTCTAGACCGTCGGTTTCGGGCGGCCGCTGCGGGAGAACCATATATCGTATCTCCGAACTCGCATCCCAGATCTGCACCTCGACGTCCGAGCCGAGCTCGACGCCGAACTCCGAAAGCACCGTCCGGGGCTCTCTGACGATCCGTGAGCGGTACTGCGGCGATTTATACCACGTCGGCGGTAACCCGAGTATCGACCACGGATAACACGAACAGAGCGTGCAGACGACCGCATTGTGCGTCTTCGGCGTGTTTTCGACCACCGTGAGATGCTGTTCGCCGATCTCGAAGTCGAACTCATCGAGCGCTTCGTTGGCGTCTTCGAGGAGCAACTGCTTGAAATCGGGATCGGCCCACGCCCTCGCGACGACGCGCGCGCCGTTCATCGGCCCGACCTCGGTTTCGAACAGCGCTAACACCTCGTTGATCGCCTCGATACTGATCAGCTCTTTCTCCAAGAGCAGCGATTGTAACGCCCGCGCTCGAGATTTCAATTCGTCGGGCTCGCCCGTGTCGTGGCCGTGGCCGTGCTCGTGAACATGACTGTGGCCGTGTTCATGTCCGTGATCGTTGCTGTACTCGTCTCCGTCGCGTGTGTGTTCGTCTTCCATGATGTGCTCGTGTTTCAGTCGCTCGTCGCGCCCGTTCACTCCGGGTCCGCCGGATTCAGATACCGTTCCCACAGATCGATATAGACCGCATCGCCGTCCGTATCGTCGTTCCACAGTTCCGTCGCCTCGAAGCGAACCGAGTAGAGCGGTTCGGCGACCTCGGTCCCGTGGGCGGCTTCGTCCGGGACGACGTGTGTCCCTTGAACCTCATGAATCGTCCCGCGCGCCCGACGGACATACCGTGGACAGCGAGTGTGCCCCGCCGGATGGTCGTTTCGGACGACGATCGCGTCGCCGGCGTCGAACTGCGGCTCGACGGGATCGCGCTCGAAGGACGCATCCGATCGAAACGCCTCGTGGACGAGTTCGACGAGTTCGTCGACTCGGTCGCGGTCGGTCTCGGAATCGTCCAGTTCGAAGAGGCCCGAGCCGTCGTGCGCTTCGATCGCCGCAGAAAGCTCGTCCTCGGTGATCGTCCCCGTCTCGAGCAGCAGCGTCTCGCTGCCGAGGGCCCACCGTTCGAAGTACGACGAGT
Organism: Natronomonas sp.; assembly: GCA_007121575.1. GTDB lineage: Archaea > Halobacteriota > Halobacteria > Halobacteriales > Haloarculaceae > Natronomonas. The sequence goes on along the minus strand of SKKJ01000261.1, from coordinate 3,153 downwards.
CGAGGTACGTCACCGGATCGAACCGTTCGAGCGCGTGTCGTTTCTCGTCGACGCCGTATATCGACTGGTACCGAAGGAGTTTCTCGACGCCGAACACCGCTTTCTCCCACTCGTCGTGGAACGCAGCGTCGTCGTCAACGTCGACGGGGCCGAACCCGTGCATACCGCCCATGTCATGGACGCCGTTCATACACCGATATCCCGCTCGCGAGTAATAATAGTTCGCTCGAAAGGCCATCGACGAACTTGACAGAAAACGGGCAGACTAGCCTATCAGTCGAGGGCGTGTTCGTCGACGAAGTCCTCATCGATTTCGAGGCCGATTCCGGGCTCTTCGGGCAGCGTGATCGTGCCGTCGGAGATTTCGGGCTGATCGACCACCATCTCGTGCCAGATCGGATCGAAGTCCGGGTGGAAACACTCCGCCGCTCGACCGTTCGGGATCGAGGCGAGCAGGTGCATCGAGATGTGTGGCTCCTCGTGGTGGGCCATTCGGATGCCGAACGAGTCGGCCATCGCTGCGACCTTTCGCCACGCGGTCGGCCCGCCGGCGATACTGGCATCGAGGTTGATGATATCGACGATGTTGTTTTCGATCAGCTGTCGGCAGGCCTCGACGGTCGACTCGCTTTGACCGGCCGTGATCGGGATCGAAGAGCGCTGTCTCACGGTTCGCATGCCGGCGTACTGATCGTGCCAGACGACAGGTTCTTCGAACCACTCGATGTCGTATTTCTCAGCGCCTTTCGCGAACTCGGCCGCTTCATCGGTCTCGTACCCCTGGTTCGCATCGCAGGCGATGAAGAACTCCTCGCCCATCGCTTCGCGAACGACGCGGAGGCGTTCGAGATCGCGTTCCGGGCTTCGACCACCGACTTTCAGTTTGATTCCCGCGAGGCCCATCTCCTGGTACTCGTGCATTTCATCGATGAGGTCCTCATCGGTCCGACCGTCGCCGTAATAGCCGCCGATCGCGATGATCGGAAGTTCGTCGCGGTAGCCGCCCCAGAGCCGGTATAGCGGCTGGTCGGTTGCCTTTCCGATGGTGTCCCACAGCGCGATATTGACCGCGCCGATCGCGTGAATGAACAGCTGTCGAGCGCCCGCTTCGTACGCGAAGAGCCGGCGAGAGCGACGCATCAACTCTGCCCAGTGCGCCTCCATTCGGAACAGCTCCTCGCCGACGAGCGCGGTGGCGATGTCGTCTTCGACGAACGAAACGAGTTGGTCGGCTTTGTCGATCTCCGTATCGAGGATGTCACCGGAGTACACTTCGCCGGAGACTCCCGCGTCGGTTTCGACTCGAACGACGAGCGTTCCCCGGTACCGCTTTTGATAACTGCTGCCCTTGATCTCGGCTTCCATCGGAACCGCGACCGGCGTCACGTCGATGTCGGTGATTCGCATTGAACGCAGTTGGCCCGAGAGGGATATAAGCGTGCCCACCCCGATCGGACGACTCGGGCGAGATCATGGAATTGCCCTCTAGAAAACACTTTTTACCAGTCCTGCGTCGGATCTACTACAGCATGAAATTTGGCCTCTTTCTCAACTGCCAGACGACGACGGATAACTCCGCAGACCAGCTCTTTCAGGGACTCCTCGATCAGACGATCGCGGCCCGCGAAGCCGGCTTCGATATGATCACGACCGGCCAACACTATCTCGCGGATTACATTCAGCTCCAGCAGATGCCGCTGCTCTCGCGGCTCGCCGCCGAGGCGGGGTCGATGAAAGTCGGGACGGGCGTCGTCTTGTTACCGCTACACCAGCCGGTCGACATCGCAGAGCAGATCACCACGCTCGATACGATCTCCGCGGGCGCGATCGCCGGCGTCGGGATCGGATACCGGGACGTCGAGTTCGACAGCTTCGGCATCGACAAATCCGAGCGCGTCGGCCGCTTCGAGGAGGGCATCGAGCTGATGAAACTGCTCTGGAACGAGGAGGACGTCGTCTACGACGGGAAGTTCTACTCCGTCGACGGTGTGACGATCAACCCGCGCCCAGACGAGCAACCGCCGGTTTGGATCGCCGCGAACGCTCGGAGCGCGATCAAACGCGCCGCCCGAATGGGCGATGCGTGGTTCGTCAATCCGCACTCGACGGTCACGGAAGTCAAAGAACTGAAAGAAGATTACGACGAGGTCCGGCGCGAGCAGGGCGACGATACCGGCGTCCCGATCATCCGAGAGACGTTCGTCGCCGAGTCACGCGAAGAAGCCGTCGAGACCGCAGAAGAGTACCTGTTCTCGAAGTACCAACAGTACATCGAGTGGGGCCAAGACGAGGCGATGGAGGACCAAGACGACCTCCACAAGCCGTTCGAACAGCTCGCCGAAGATCGGTTCCTCCTCGGAACGCCCGAAGAGGTCTGCGAGCAGATCGAACGGTACGAAGACGAACTCAACGCGAACTACATGCTTCCGCGTCTGCACTGGCCGGGAATGGACCACGACGTCGCCGTCGAGTGCATCGAACTGATTGGCGACGAAGTGATTCCGAACGTCTGAACAAAGACGGAGAGGAAAAAGCTGAACGCGGATTTTCACGACACATTCACGTGCCGAGCTCGGCTTCGAGACAGCAACCCGAGACAGCACAACCCGACGGCCGCGCCGATCGCGAGGGTGAAAAACGCGGCGGGATATCCGGATCGGTCGAGGACGAGCCCGAACACGACGGGCGAGATCGCCGTCGCGCTGAAGCCGACGAGCGATTGTACGGCGAGGGCGGATCCGACGTTTTCGTCGTCGACGACTTCAGTGATGGCGGTCGACGTCGGCGCGCTATCGCCGGTGAGCACGATTCCGTAGACGACGAGCAAGACGACCAACGCGACGATCGGCAGCCACTGAAGAAAGCCGAGCGCGAGCGTGATGACCGTACTCGCGCCGAGTGAGGCGGCGATAGCGGTCGATCGGCCTACGTAATCGCTCGCCCAGCCGGACAACAGGTTGCCGAGCCCGCCGACGGTCATCACGACGCCCGCGAGGACGCCGGCCCACAGTGCTGGGTTATCGGTCGTCAGCACGGCGGGCACCGTCAGCAAGAACGCGAGGATCCAGTTTCGGACGCCGTAGAGTTCCCAGTTGTGGGCGGTGTAGATGGCGACCGCATAGAGGTACTTCTTGTTCCGAAACAGCGAGAGAT
>SKKJ01000353.1 GCA_007121575.1 Natronomonas sp. | reverse complement strand
TCGTCGTCCGGTTCTTCGTCGTCGTCCGGTTCTTCGTCGTCGTCCGGTTCTTCGTCGTCGTCCGGTTCTTCGTCGTCGTCCGGTTCTTCGTCGTCGTCCGGTTCTTCGTCATCGTCCGGTTCCTCGTCATCATCGACTGGCGGTTCATCGTCATCGTCCGGTTCTTCGTCGTCGTCATCGACTGGCGGTTCATCGTCATCGTCCGGTTCTTCGTCATCGTCATCGACTGGTGGCTCATCCTCATCATCGACTGGCGGTTCCTCGTCATCATCGACTGGCGGTTCGTCATCGTCCATCGGCCCGTTATCAGGTTCGTCACCACAGCCAGCAATAGCAACAACCCCGGTTGTGCTGAGGAGTGTCACGAACGTTCGTCGATTAAGTCGATCAGGTATCTTCTCACTCATTATTTTACTACGGTGCCGCATTGCGACGCAGTGGGATTCGCTATTTTTAATATAAACATCGGTAAGCCTGAATTTCCGTGAACCTCGGTGGCAGAAATGTCTCGTTTAACGAGTCACTCGGAGTAATCCCGAGCCATTCGACATCGGCTGTATGTCGCAGCATACCAACGCGAAAATTGAATTAAACGATTCGAAACGGATCGAATGATCTTGGGGGATTATTCAGATACGGACGGTACTACCACTCGAGCCTACGATGCAGAACACACAACGGGCAGTGGGGCGACCACCCGGTATCGAAACGTCAGATACCTCCGACGAGACAGATATCTCCATCGGAAACGTCTGTCATGTTCTCCAAAACGAGCGTCGCCGTCTGGTACTGGAGTATCTCCAGACCGTAGAGGGTCCGATTCGCACGCGCGACATCGCGGAGGCGGTTGCTGCCAGAGAGAACGAGGTGGCGCGCGAACAGCTCGGACATAGTGAACGAAAGCGAACATACATTTCGCTTTATCAGGTCCATCTTCGAACTTTGGACGATGCCGGTGTGATCGACTACGATCACGATAGGGGTCTCGTCGAATCGCTCCCGGTCGCTGAACGATTCTATAGTGTACTCGATTGTATCGAGGACATAGCGGCCCAGATCGAACCACCGGATTCGAAAGCAACAGCGGAAACGGCTCGGCGTTGGGACAATCTACACAGCAAACTCCCGTTCATCGTAGGAGTTACCATTCTTATCGGATTCGTCTTCGGTGCCGGTCTCGGGAACGAGATCGTGAACGTGCTTCTTTGAATCCTCTAGTTCACTCATATCGCTACGCTCGACATTGGCGTCGGATTGTTTGTCGAATTCGATAGATTCAGCAGCGGTACGCCCCGTATGAGATGGATCGCGTTTGCTTCGGGTGTAGTATTTAAATAGCGTTCTAATCGGGAATGTGTACACAGACGTGTACAACCACTCGCCATCAAAGGCAACGTTTAGGCTCCTTTGTGCCTAGGATTCTACTATGAGTGAAACGGTCCTACTCGTCGGTGGTGGTGGGCGCGAACACGCGATCGCACGTGCCGTCGCCGACGCAAAGCATGGCGAGCTGTACGCCTGCGCTTCGAATCGAAATCCCGGCATCGAATCGCTTGCTTCCGGATACGAACAACTCGAAGAGACCGATGACGAGGCGATCGTTGCGTACGCTCAGTCAGTCGGTGCAACGCTCGCGGTCATCGGCCCGGAATCGGCATTAAACGCGGGTGTCGCGGACGCGCTCGATGCTGCAGATATCTACGCGTTCGGACCGAAAAAAGCACAAGCGCGATTAGAGACCGATAAAGCGTTTCAGCGAGAGTTCATGGATCGTGAGAACATCCCCGGCTGCCCAGACTTCGCGATATTCGAAGACGGTGAAGCCGCAGCCGAATACATTAAAACGTACGACGGGGATCTCGCAATCAAACCCCGGGGGTTAACTGGTGGTAAAGGCGTTCGCGTCATCGGGGATCAAATAACCGAACAAGAGGGTATCGAATACGTCCTCGAAAGTGAGTACGAATCGTTCGTTCTGGAGGAACGGCTGATCGGCGAAGAGTTCACGATTCAGGCGTTCGTTGCGAACGGCGAGTACCGTACCGCTCCCGCCGTCCAAGATCATAAACGCGCATACGAAGGAGATACCGGACCGAACACCGGTGGAATGGGTTCATACAGCGACGCGACGTTCGCGTTGCCGTTCATGTCCGAAGGCGATTACGACGAGGCGGTCAAAATTATCGACGCGGTCGTCGAAGCGCTTCCGGAATATAACGGAATCCTCTACGGACAGTTCATGCTAACCAAAGACGGACCGAAAGTCGTCGAGTTCAATGCCCGGTTCGGTGATCCAGAAGCGATGAACACGCTCCCGGTGTTACAGACGGACTTCGTTGAGCTCCTTCGTGCGGCTCGTGACGGCGAGAAGCTCCCAGAGCTCGCGTTTTCCGAACAGGCAACCGTATGTAAATATGCGGTCCCCGAGGGATATCCAACGGATCCAGTCGCCGGCGCGAAAATCACCATCGATGCCGAAAGTGCGGGCGATGCAAGTCTCTTTTATGCGAGCGTCGACGCGAAAGACGATGGGATTTATACCACCACATCCAGATCGTTCGCGGTCGTCGGAGTTGCAGAAACGATTCGCGAAGCCGAATCGATCGTCGAGAACGCGTTCGAACGAACCGGAACGGACGGACTCCGTGTCAGACACGATATCGGAACCGACGAGCTATTGGAAAAACGAATCGCGCATATGAACGAAATTCGCGGCCGATAAGAACGTCCTACCAACGCCAGTTGATAAATATCATAGAGCGCGACAGTATTTCTCACATAAGTTACGGAGCATTCCACTTTCTGATGTGTTTTAGAGACTCACACGGATCGTTGCAACGAATCGCCGGTGATTGCCGATTCCGCACAACCGATGGTGGATAAAGAAACGACGACAATCCATACCATTCGTGAGAATGTAGATAGGTAAACACTAACATACATTGTGTATATAGGTGAGTATGCGACAGTCGATTCACATCCTTCACGTTGATGATGACTCCGATTTCGCTGCAATGGCTGCCACGTTCTTACAACGAGAAGTGGAGGAATTTCGGGTTCGATCGGCAACGAGCGCCAGTGAAGGACTTGATCGACTTACGAACGGCGAATTTGACTGTATCGTGTCCGATTACGAGATGCCGTCACAGAACGGTATCGAATTCCTCCAATCGGTTCGCGAAACGTATCCGGATCTCCCGTTCATACTATACACTGGGAAAGGATCTGAAGAGATCGCAAGCGAGGCGATCTCTGCCGGTGTTACGGACTATCTCCGAAAAGGAACTGGGACGAGCCAATATACCGTGCTAGCGAATCGAATCGAAAACGCGGTCGCACAATATCGGGCAGAGCGATCACTCGAACACACTCGACATCGGTATCAACGACTCATCGAGGAATCGTCCGATGTCTTTGCCATCGTGGATCGAAGCGGCTGCTTCGAATACATAAGTCCCTCAGTTACACACGTTTTGGGGTATCAGAGTGACGAACTCCTCGGTGAACAACTATTCGAGTATATCCATCCCGAGGACTGTCCGAATATCTCTGATAAGTTTTCGATGCTGGCGGACGATCCGTCCTATCAGTTGACCGCAGAGTATCGGCTTATCACGAACGATAACGTGTGGAGATGGGTCGAAACTCGAAGTCGAAACCTCCTCGATGACCGCATCGTCGACGGGATCGTTATACATGTACGTGATATTTCGGAACGAAAACACCGAGAACGGGTACTGAAACAACTCCATGACGCCACTCGGACGCTTCTTCGTACCGAAACGAAACAGGAAGCCGCAGACGTGATCGGCGAAGCTGCAAAGAACGTGCTCGGGTACTCTAACAACATCGTCAGACTTCTTTCGGATGATAACAGGACGTTAAAACCAGTAACATTAGTTAGCGAAAACCTTCCCGCAGACATCGACAAACGCCCCACGTACGAAGTGGGAGAGGAGACCGCTGGACTCGCATTCGAACGAAACGAACCGGTTGTCTACGATGACGTTACGCAACTAGACGACGGCAAAGAGCGCCACGGAGTTCGCGCAGGAATGTACCTTCCAATCGGAACCCACGGCGTCTTCACGATCAGTGAATACGAACCGGGCGTGTTCGATGAAACGGACGTTCAGTTGGCATCGATTCTCACGACGAACGCGGCGATCGCACTCGATCGAATTTCACACGAACGTGAACAGATCGCCCGTCTCGAAGCATTAACCGAGTTGAATACACGAATGACGCGGCTGTTCAGAGCGGAGACACCGAACGAGATCTGCGAGATTACGGCAAACACAGCGAGAGAGATCCTCGGTTATTCGGATGTCGTTGTCAGAGTGATCGATGACGAACAGGAGACGTTGACGCCGATCGCGGCCGCCGGATCGATCGCGAATAAGCCGATGGACCAACTCGAAGCGCCGCTAGAAGACGGAACGGCCGGACGGGTATACACGTCACAGAAGCCACAGCAAGATTCACCGACTGAATCTCATGAGTTCTGCGAGTCCGATGAACACGAAGAGAAGATCTGCCTTCCAATCGGAGAGTATGGGACGATCAGCCTCTCTGGCACTATCGGCGAAACCGTGGACCAATCCGATATCGAATTAGGGCGATTGCTCGCTGCAACAACAGAGACGGCCATCTATCGGGTGAAACAACAGCGAACAGTTGAGCGACAAAACGAGCAACTCGATAAATTTATCTCGGTGGTTTCACATGACCTTCGAAATCCGTTAGATGTGGCATCCGGTCGATTAGCCCTACTCGAAGAGGAATGTGAATGCGGTACCGAACACCTCGCTCCGGCTGAAAACGCGATCGATCGAATGAGTTCGCTAATCGAGGATCTCTTAACGATGGCTCGAGAGAACAACGCAGATCTCGATCTCGAATCGATCGATCTACAGACCGCCATAGAAGAGAGTTGGTCGACCGTCGAAACATACGACTCGACCCTTTTGGGGACCGTTGACCGTCGCATTACTGCGGATAACAGTCGGCTGAAACAGCTGTTAGAGAATCTTATCCGGAACAGCATCGAACACGGGCGCGTAGGTGGGTCAACGAAACCATCAGTAACAGTCTCTATCGGTGAACTCCCCGGCGGGTTTTATATAGAAGACGACGGACCGGGCATCCCAAAGAAAGACCGCGAGACGGTGTTCGACCTCGGCTTTTCGACGAGCCGTACTGGCACCGGATTTGGGTTGAGCATCGCCAAAGAGATCGCCGATGCGCACGGCTGGAACATCGAAGTCGTGGATGGGACCGACGAGGGTGCACGCTTTGAGATCACGGACGTTTAACTCACGGAGCGGTAACTCTCGATATTTACTCGTCAGATTGCGCTTTGAGATCTAACAGCGCTTCACGCGCTGTCTCGATCGCACGATCTCGTTTGGCCGGATACGCTTCGACTTTTCCGCGAAGCAACAGCCCCTCACCGAGTTCGACCTCGCCTTTGAACGCAGCCTGCTTGTCGAG
>SKKJ01000247.1 GCA_007121575.1 Natronomonas sp. | reverse complement strand
GTTTCGGGAATCGTGCTCGGCTTTCCGACACCGATTCCGATATAACGATCACGCGTCCGCGAGCGACTCGAACTGTTCGGCCGCAGTACGAGTTCCTTTCGCGATAATGACATCGTCGGCTCGAATTTCCGCATCCGAGTCCGCAACGAGAATCCACCCATCACCGGGTCGGCGGATCGCGATGACGGACATCGTCACGTCGGCATCGGGGATACCGCTGGTGATGATAGCCCCATCGAGCGTACTTCCGGCTTCGATTTCGACGCGAGTGATGATCTCATCGCTTTCTTGAACCGCCAGTCCGACGACCGGGTGGACATCGATATCTCGAAGGACGCCCTCGCTGATTTCGACAGCGGCGTCACTTATGACTTCAGTGCTCGTGCCGAGATGGATCAGCCCGCGAAGCGAGACGGGATCTTCGACATCCGCCGCTGCTCGAAGCACCCACGCTTCGAATCGTGATTCGAGTGCGTCAACCTCGACTTCCAAGTTCCGAACCTCTTCGGCGAGCTCTTCGCTATCGAAGAGCACGCTACTGTATGCGAGATCGACCGCGAGTTCCGAGAGGTTCTTCATATGGAGAATCGTATCAACCGCCCGACTGAGATCATCGATTACCGGGGTCGTGCTTTCCGGCGGTTCATATTCCGTACCGGTCAACGTTCGATAGACGGCCGAAATCTCCGAGTCAGGTCCTCGAAGTAACGCGACATCGTCGGCTTCGATCCGCGTTTTCGGCCCCGGGTTCAACAACCACTCGGACCCTCGACGGAGCGCAATGACTCGGACACCGGTTTTCGACTCGAGGTCGATCTCTTTCAGCGTCCGGTCCGCATACGAAGAGTCAGCCGAAACGACGCCGCGAACGAGCGTCTCAACGGCATCAGGGAGTGCCGTTCGCATCGCTTCCGGGAGACCGATATCTTCTAAGAGGATTTTCGCGATATCGCCAGCGGCATCGCTGATTTGATCGGCTGCCCCGACGATCCCAAGGACGGGCGCGAGCTGCTCTGCATCGTCAGGGTTCCGAGCCGCCAACAGAAGGCTCATTCGAGCCCGCATCTCGAGGACATCCATTCGTTCCTCAAGGCGGAGGACCTCCTCGGCAAGCGCTTCGTTACGGTGCAACACCGCCGAATACGAGAGATCGATGAGTAACTCGGCGGTGTCTTTCATCTCCACCAGCACGTCTTTGACGCTGACGGGCTCGTATTCGATTGGCGCTGACGCCTCGCCTTCGAGCGGATCCATATCTGCTACAGCCGGCCACGACAAAAAAACGTTTCCCGACACCGTTCCGGATACGTTTATTTAGCCGGTGTGTGTGCTCGAAACCATGATCGGACGCGACTCGGCACGAGATGTGTACCGAGATGCGCTACCAGTGATCATCGTGAGTTTGGTCGCTGGCCTGTTCGCCGGAACGGTATTGGGAAGCGAAACGATGCGATCCGGAATCGAACGCATCCCGGGGATTTTGATCTTACTTCCGGCGTTTCTTGCGACCCGTGGCGGCGTCTACGGAAGCCTCCGTGCACGGCTCGGGTCAGCCCTCCATCAGGGACTCATTGAGCCGCGTTTCGATGTGGACGACCGACGGCTCCGAAACGCCGTCGTCGCCTCGTTTATCAATGGAATGGTCGTATCGGTGTTTATTGCAGCGGTTGCGTTTTTTGTGTTAGTTCTCCGTGGGGGATCGGGTAGCTTGCTTCAGCTAGTTGGTATCATGGCTGTTGCAGGATTCCTCTCGGCGATACTGATGCTCTCGGTGCTCATTTCCGTTCTCTTCATCGGCTATCGACATGGATTGGATCCGGATAACCTCGTGGGGCCGATCGTCACCACACTCGGGGATGTATTCGGCGTCGTCTTTTTGCTCGTCGCGATCTATCTCGTGGGATTGATACTGTGAGTATCGACGCCGGCGAAGACCTCGGTGGGATGGCCGACGATCTCGCGGAGGCATACGAGGAGATTTCCGGTGAACCGTTCGACGACTGGTCCGTGCGGGCGATGGTGCTAACGATGGTGCCACTTTTGGCTGCGCTTTCGATCCTGCAAATGATTTCGGGAAGCGTTCTCGATGCGTATGAAGACGTTCTGTTGACCAATCCCTCACTCCTCGTCATCGTCCCGGTCCAGATCGGTACCGCGGGAAACCTCGGGTCGATCATGTGCTCGCGTCTCGCCACGCAGTTACATCTTGGAACCTTCGAGCTACGAGCAGACAACCCGGACATTCGAGCCAACAGCGGTGCGATATTGGGCCTCGGAGCGACCGTATTCACGCTGGTGGGAATCGCCGCGTGGGCGATCGGACACGTACTCGGTGGAACCCTTTCGTTCGCTGCGGTGCTGACGATCTCGCTCGTCAGTGGAATGGCTCTTTCAGTCTTCGTCGTCGTATTTAGTCTCCTATCAGTGTATACATCTTACCGACTCGGATACAATCCCGATGATACGACGATTCCAGTCGTCACGAACGTTTGCGACATCATGGGAGTGTTGATTCTCTTCGCAGTCGTCACAGTAGTGATCTAAGACGACATCAACGAGAACTCGATACCGGTTTCCGACTGGGAGAGATCCCACAGCCGCTCGGCGGCGTCTTCGTCGTAGGATCGCTCGCTCGACCGTTGTTTTTCTGGCTCGCCGCGCATATTCAACACCCCTCCGGGACCGATATATTCGCCACCGTCGAGGTCTTCGGCCGTCGCGGCATATAAAAGCGGCAGCGCGCCTCGGGCAGCGGACTGTGCGAACAGCCGGTTCGCGATCCGCATCGCGAAGAGACGGGATCGAGAGCCCATCCGTTCGGGACCGCGACGCTGGAGGTTCGTCGCAGCCCATCCGGGATGACAGCCGACGCTCGTCAGCGCGTCCCCGTAACGGCGATCGAGCTCGTAGGCGAACAGGAGATTCGCGAGTTTGCTCTGAGCGTACGCATCCCACCGATCATAGCGCTCGAGACCGTGGATATCGTCGAAGTCGATCTCGCCGCGAGCGTGTAAGTAACTGCTGTGTGTGACGACGCGTGGATCTGGGGCCGCGGTGAGGAGATCCAGCAGCCGCCCGGTCAGCGCGAAGTGACCGAGGTGATTGATCCCGAACTGCGATTCAAATCCGTCCGACGTTTCCGTCCGCGGGAGCGCCATGACGCCGGCGTTGTTACAGAGAACATCGAGCCGATCGAGTTCCGATGTCACCGTCCCCGCGAACGACTCGATCGAAGAGAGCGACGCGAGATCGAGTTCGCGAACGGTGAGTGAGGCCCCTTCAACCGCGTCTCGAATCGATCCGCGTGCGCGTTCGGCACGGTCGATGTCACGACAGGCCATCACGACGTGTGCGCCGGTGCGAGCGAGCTCTTTCGCCGCCTCGAAACCGAGCCCGCTGTTCGCACCGGTGACGATCGCGGTTCGGCCCGAACAGTCCGGTATCGATTCAGCTGTCCACTGTTGCATACCGATAGTTCACGCGGGGGAGACAAAACGTCTTGCTGACCGTTTCACGGCCCGAAACGCGTTACTTACCGAGTTTCGATCGAGAGATACCGACGCCGCCGGGCGTGATGATGAGCTGATCGTCTTCTTTTTGTACGATATCACCACCGACCTCGTTCGCGACCTGTTTCAGTTCGTCGACGATGTGCTCCATCGTTCGATCGCTCGTCGTGTGACGAATGATATCCGCGATGACGATATCGCCATCGTAGACGGCGTCTTTGATATCGATAACGTCGTTCTTTTCGCTGATCTCTGCGAATCGGACCTGAACGGTCGTAGCCGTGCCGTCCGCCTCGAAATCGTCGACATCGAGCTCGACGTAATCCTCGGTGCTTTTCGAGCTACTGCCGAGGAGCTTACTCATGAGTCCCATGTATTCGTGACTGATTGCACGAGGCATAGGTCTTACGTCCGTCGCGCGGCAGTCAGTTGTCAGACGTCAGACGTGGAACTCATAGAGATCGTCGCCGACGTGGTGTAACGATTCGATGACTTTGCCGGAGTCACCGACCATATCCGACCCGTCGGTCACAGCGCGTCCGATCGCCAGCGCCTTCCCGTGAGTCTCTTCGACGATAACGACGAGGTCTCCGGGTTCGATATCGTCAGTCGCTTCCGTGATTCCGGGACGCATCACGTTGGCACCGTCAGAGACGAACGAGATCGCCCCTGAATCGACAGTGACGACGTGTTTTTCCGGTGGATACGCGTTGGCCCCACGAACCGTAACGAAGAGATCGCCATCGAAGGACGCGATAAGCGGTTCGCCGTCGACGAGAACGACCTCACGGTCGATGTCCGTGAACTCGACGCGTTCATAGCTCTCACCCGAAAGCTCGATTCCGAGCTGTCCGGACAAGGAAGTCACCAACGCATCGATCTCGTCGGAACGGAGATGGTGCCGGGATTTGACGTGCATACCGACCTTTCGATTTCTGAGAGGTTAAAAGCCGCCGATCACGGCGCGCACCGAGCGCAGTCCTTTTGCGTGAAACACACGTTTGATCGCGTATGAGCGACTTCGATCGCGAAGCCGAACGCGAAAAGCTTCGGAAAAAGTACGAGCGCGACAAACAAAAGCGCGAGGCGTCCGAACGAATGAGCGAACTCCTGTTACAGGGCGCAACGATGACGAACCGACACTGTCCGGAGTGTCACTCGCCCGTGTTTCGCTACGATGGGCGGCAGTTCTGTCCGACCTGTGAAAAGGAGGTAACAGAAGAGGGAGAAGCACCGAATCCCGACCAGTCGGGCGAAAGTGAGCATATCACGGAAACGGTAGATTCCGACGGGGCGAAGCCACATGCGAGCGAATCAGCCGAGGATACGAACCGTACAGGGCATACAGAGTCCGCCGAAGACGAAACGGACGAATCAACGGCCGAGAACGCGCCGGCACCAGTTGGCGAGCGACAGCCGGCGCGGATCGATCCACCCGTTACTCGCGAAGACAGTGGTAGCGGCCAACGGGACACAACGGGAGAAACACAGCACGGTTCGGGCTATCGTGCTGACTCCAACGAATCGCTTCGACGCGCTGAGGAATCGTTAAAGCGAGAGATCGAAGCACTCACACAACAAACAGAGGAGACCAGAGATATCGGACGCAAGCGAGAGTTGCTCAAAACAGCTCGGGAAGCCGCAGAAACGCTCGAGTCACTCTATCGACTCTAGTCCCGGTTCGCGTACTCGCTGGCAGTGACGGTTCGAATCCGCTCGGCCGTCACCGTGCCAACTCCGTCGACCTCGATGAGGTCGTCTTCGGACGCGGACATCACAGCCTCGACACTGCCAAAGTGTTCGAGTAACGCGCGTGCGGTGACCGGACCGACTTCGGCGACCGAACCGACGACGTACTCCTGTTGTTCGGCGAGCGTTTTCCCACCTTTTTCGCCGTGAACGGAGACGCTTCGATCGCTGGTTTCCTGCTCGCGCGTCGCGATGACTTCGAGCAGATCAGCCGTCTCGTCGACGTCAGTAGTCTGCATGACGCTCGCGCCGAAATCGAC
>SKKJ01000323.1 GCA_007121575.1 Natronomonas sp. | reverse complement strand
GAACGTGGGGTCTGAACCGCCACTTTCCTTCCGGGGAACGGCCAAAGAGCCGTCTCGCACAGGCGATCTGGGACGACGTAATCGTCGAACACGATCCGGATTTCGTCTGGGACCTCCACAGCTCACAGGGCATCCACAGCGAGGGTGATGGCGTCGGTCAAGCGATCTTTCCGACGCGGGCTGGTGACGCCAGATCGCAGGCGTCGGACATCCGATCGTTTCTCAACGACGAGTACGTGCCGGACTCGATGCCGACCTACGAGTTCACCGGATCTTCGAGCGTCGACGGAACACAAGATATGCTCAAACACAAGGTCGGTGCCGATCTCGGGGTACCGTCGATCATCTTCGAAACCGTACACAACGATCTCTCGATGGCACGGCAGATCGCTTGGACGACGGCTGCTGTGTGGCGCTTCCTCCAGAATTACGAGTTGATTACTCGAATCGAGCGAACGGTCACGATCACTGGAAAGGGCGAGACCGCCCACTACGAGTTCGCCGTCGACGGAGCGGTGACGAAGTCTGCTAGCTACGGCGCAGGCATCAACGGTTTCGACGAGTTCGATGGAAACACCGTCACGGGGCGGACGACGAACCAACCCGATTCGTTCCGCTTTACTGGAAGTATCACCGATTTCGATGCCGACGCGCCCGTTGACGTCGCTATCGACGGTAGCGATGTCGGATCGAACGCGCTCGATCGTGACGTTCTCACGATCGTTGGAGACGGCGGAACCGCTCACTATGAGTTCACGGTCGACGGATCGGTCTCGAAATCGACGGCGAATGGTGGAACGATCAACGAGTATGACCGGATCCACGACGACGGGTCTGTCACCGGACGGACGACGAACGAACCGGACTCCTTCTCGATCGATGGATCCATCCAGTCGTTCAAAGCCGACGCCCCCGTGAACGTCTATCTTAACGGCGAGGAAGTCGATCCGACCTCGCTCTCCGGAAACGTTCTCACGATCGTTGGAGACGGCGGAACCGCTCACTATGAGTTCGCAGTCGACGGCTTCGTCGAGAAATCGACGGACCACGGCGGGACGATAAACAGCTTCGATCGAATTCACGACGATGGAACCGTCACCGGTCGGACGACGAGCGAGCCGGACTCCTTCGCGTTCACCGGCTCGATCACCGACTTCGACGCCGATAACGATGTCACCGTCTCACTGAACGGTAACGCGATCCATCCGGAACTGCTCGGTGCGTCTACCATCACAATCGATGGAAACGAGACGACCGCCTACTATGAGTTTACGGTCGATGGGCCGGTCGAGAAATCGACGGCCTACGGTGGAATGATCAACGGGTATGACCAGATTTACGACGACGGGAGAGTCACCGGTCGGACGACGAACGAGCCGGATTCCTTCGCGTGTACGGGAATCATCACGTCCTTCGAGATCGACGGCGGCGCCACCGTCTATGCCGATGGTGAGGCCGTCGAACTTCGATAGCCGGCCCGCTCGTTGAACCGGTCGTTGCCAATTGACGGGTTGCCGTAACTGCTCTCATTCGCATCACCACTGCGACCCCGCATCGGTACGGTATCCTGCCGTTACCACCGGGACTTAGGTGCCCGATAGGTATGCCGTCCGGTCTCGTTTAATTGCGCAATGACGGTTCGTGATCTCTATTTACGAGGGCTCAAAGGTCGACAGCTCATCGAACGGGAACTCGCGGGTC
The DNA here is from genome assembly GCA_007121575.1 of Natronomonas sp. Lineage (GTDB taxonomy): Archaea > Halobacteriota > Halobacteria > Halobacteriales > Haloarculaceae > Natronomonas. The sequence goes on along the minus strand of SKKJ01000323.1, from coordinate 3,948 downwards.
GAGACACCTACGATCGACCGCTCCGACGCCGGCTCTGGCTTTGGCGACACGGGTTTCTCAGCGAATCCGACTACGTGTACGACCTCGATGACGGAAACCACCGGCAGTATCTCACGGATGTCGAACGGTTCGTCCGCACGCCACGGATAAACGGTGAGTGGAACGTGGCGCTTTCGAACAAGTTGGTGTTCCACTGGCTGTTGAGCCAGTTCGAGCGCCACCGTGTGCCGGTCTACGGCATGGTCCGTGACGGGACCTTCCTCCCGCTGGACGACATCGAGCAATCTCGGACCGAGGCCGTGGCGGGAATCGCTGATGGCGGAGAGACGGAGCTTCGAAATACGAATGCTGACGCCGGAGCGGAGGTTCGAGCCCTTCTCGAGGCCGAAGGAAAGCTCGTCTTGAAGTGGATCAAAGGCGGCGGCGGCGAGAACGTCTTTCTCTGTTCGCGAACGGACGATGGGTACGTCGTGAACGGGGTCCACAAGACTGACAGTGAGTTCGACTCGCTGGTCAACGATCTTCACGAGTATCTCATCACCGCGTTCGTCGAACAAAGCGCGTTCAGCTCGTCGGTGTATCCGGACACCACGAACACGATCCGGCTTCTCACGATGTACGACGACACCGAGGGGGAAGCGTTTATCCCCATCGTAATCCTCCGTGCCGGAACCGACCGATCCGCACCGATGGACAACTTCGGTCAAGGCGGTATAAGCGTCGAGATCGATCGCGAGACAGGGGCGCTCGGCGAAGCCGTACAGCTTCGAAACGAGACCGAACTCAGCCGACACGCCACGCATCCATCGACGAATCGGCAACTCGACGGCGTGACGCTGCCCGGATGGCCAACGATTCGGGATCGCATGCTCGAAATCGCTGAAGCGAACCGACAGCTACCCTACGTCGGCTGGGATCTGGTCCCAACTGACGATCGCGGCGCGTTCAAAATCCTCGAGGGGAACAGCTATCCGGGCATGAAATCGCTACAGTGTCACCGGCCGTTGCTCGCCGAGGACCGTGTTCGCGCCTTCTATCGTCGCCACGGTGTTTTGCAACGGTAGACCGGTTTGGGTGTCTCTATCGGTGGCTGCTCGCCGAGTTCAAGCTGTCCCGAGATATCGATTTCTCACTTGACCGAGCTGACTGTCGAGCCTACAGTGACGAAGGCTCGTTCTCAGCTCGTCAGATCGGACGACTGTTTTAACGGTTCTGGCACCGAAGGTGTGGTATGAACCTACTCGTCGCCGTTGACGGATCCGAAGAGAGTGACCGGGCGCTTGCGTACGCCACGGACATCGCGAACGCGACCGACGGCTCGATCACACTGGCCCACGCGATCGAACCGGACATCTATGACACTGGTGGTGTGGAGCCGGTCTCCGATTCCGACCGCCGAGATCGACTGATCATCGATAGCGTTGACACCGCCGAAGAACAGGGTCAAGCGATCTTAGACGAGGCAATCGAGTTTGTAGCGGAGCGGGGGCAAACCGCATCGGGCGAACTGCTCTATGGCCGACCGGCGAGAGTTATCACGGATTTCGCCGAGGAAGGAGAGTTTGAGGCTCTCTACGTCGGCCACCGTGGTCGGTCGGACCGAACCATCGAGTTCCTGGGCAGCGTGGCGCGAGATGTCGTCGAGCACGCTACGGTTCCGGTCACCGTTGTCAGGTGATATCGGCCGGCTGTCGACTGCGGTACTCTCTACATTCGCCGAATTTTTAACACACAGAACCACCCATGCAGTTCACTCGCGCTGAACGCATCCTCTCTATTCGGCACAGCGGTTCAAACCTATCACTCTCTGCTGATCTCGACAGCGTGGTGTCTCCTCTTCTCTACGTGTTCGGACGATCGAGGTCCCGGCGTTTTCCGACCTTTATTATCAAAATAAGTTATCCCCTGCCGGTCGATTTCCCCGCTATGAAACGATACCGACTTTCGTTTAAACCCTCGATTGGCCTCTACGGACAACACGATGCCAGTGCGGCGCTCTTCGAGGACGGCTCGCTCGTTTTCGCGATCGAAGAAGAGCGCTTAACGAGGGAGAAACACGCAGTCCGGACGTTTCCAACGCAGGCGATTGAAGCCTGTCTCGATTCTCGCGACCTTTCGCTATCGGACATCGACGAAATCGTGTTACCGTACGATCCGAAGCTCCGTTCGAACATCCTCGGCTACCAACTTCGGGACGCGTTACGGGTGAGCGGAACGGTACAGAAGCTGAACCACCTCTCTGCGACCGTGCGGAAAGAACTCGTCGCTCGATACTTTCCGACGGCGCAGATCGAAGATCGGCTCGCGAAGATCGGGACACCGGTTCCACCGATCACGCTTCGATCGCATCACGCGTGTCACGCGGCGAGCGCGTTTCACCCGTCGACGTTCGAGGAGGCCGCCGTCTTCACGATCGACGCCAAAGGCGAGTACGATTCGACGGTCGTCTGGCACGGAACGCCGGACGGACTCGAACGTGTACGGACCTACGAACACCCGAACAGTCTAGGGCTCTTTTACGCCGCGATCACTGAATTCCTCGGGTATCGAATGTTCAACGGGGAGGGAAAGGTGATGGGACTCGCGCCGTACGGTAACGATAATCCCGAAATCGAGTCGACGCTTCGAAGCGTGATCGAAACAGGCGTCGATTACGACGTAACTGCTCTCACGCGGCGATGGGGGACGGGCTACGCCGTCCAGCGATTGGAGACGTTGTTCGGACGATCGGCGAAAGACGTTCCGACAGCGTTCGACCAGTGGGAAAAGGATCTGGCATATACGGCCCAAAAGCTTCTCGAAGAGACGGTCACTGACCTTGTTGACGCCTACTGTCGCGATCTCGAAACGGATCGGGTCGCGCTCGCGGGAGGTGTCGCTCTCAACTGCAAGCTGAACAAGCGGGTTATGGAACTGCCGTCGGTGCACGACGTGTTCATCCAGCCCGTCTCGAACGATGCGGGGTTGGCTCTCGGTGGTGGATGGATCGATCAGGCTCCCGCCGCCGTTGAGCCGATGGATACCGCATACTGGGGGCCGGCCTACGACACCGGCGCCGTCGAAGGCGAGTTAACGGTGAACAAACTCTCCTACGGAACGCCAGAACAGCTCGAGTGTCGGATCGCCGAAGCCATCGCCGAGGGTGCGCTCGTCGGGTGGTTTCAGGGGCGACTCGAACTGGGACCACGGGCGCTGGGCAATCGAAGCATCCTCGCCGATCCGCGAACCGAAGCGTCCCGCGACAGGGTCAACCGGTTCGTCAAACACCGCGAGGAGTGGCGTCCCTTCGCGCCGTCGATACTCGAGGAGGCGGCCGATGAGTACCTCGAGAACGCGACGTCTGCGCCGTTTATGATCCGAAGCTTCGATGTCACCCCCGAGAAACGCGACGACCTTCGGGCCGTGCTGCATCCGGCGGACGATACGACACGGCCACAGACCGTGAGCGCGGACGCGAATCCACGCTATCACCGGCTCATCTCAGAGTTCGAGAAGCTGACCGGCGTTCCGGTACTTCTCAATACGTCGTTCAACGATCACGGAGAACCGATCGTGAACAGACCGATCGAGGCGATCAAGGATTACTTCGGAATGGGACTGGACCTCCTCGTTATCGAAGATCTCGTGATCACCAAACCCGAATCCGAATTCGAGATCCGATCGGAACGCTGCGAGCGGCGACTCACCGACGAGATCGTCGAAGCGATCGAGTAACGACTTTTTACCCGCAGTTGGCCGATCGGTTCTCGAACCGGGGTGTTGTGGTCGGTATCCGCAAACGCGCTCCGGTTTGGAGCTCTGTTCGATGCTCCCGTGAAACGACGGTATCTTAGCAGCTATATAAAAAAGACCCAACGGGTGTTACGGTACGACGAGACGTGAGCACGACGACCTACTGCAGGAACTGTCCTTTGATCGAGGACACGAGGATCGATGTTGTCATGTATT
>SKKJ01000178.1 GCA_007121575.1 Natronomonas sp. | reverse complement strand
GTACAAGCGAGATTGGAAAAGTCGCTGCAGACGCCGACGTTGCCGATCGCGGTCAAAGTCTGCCACGCCAATTTCCAGACTCCCGAAAAAGTCGATATCGGGATGCTGCTGGGCCCGACCGACCGCAAGTTGCGGGCGATCGAAAGCGAGCCGCCGATGTTGACCGTGTCGCCGATCTCGAGGTCGTGTCGCTCCGCGAGTTGGTTGTCGATGATGATCTCATTCGACATCGGCCCGTCGTAGTCGCCGCCTGCGTAGTGTTCGGTTCCGCCCGATAACCCCTCCCCGTCGGTTATCTGGACGGCAGAACCGCCACCCGTGACACCGGTCGCGATCACGATCTGGAACTCGGCTTCGTCGTCGGCACGTATATACACCGTGTCGAAACCGAGCGGAACGGCGCTACTGATCTCGGACCGTTCGGTGAGTTCGGCCGAGAGCTGATGGGAGCCCTCGATCGAGTTTTCGAAACCGCCGCCTCTCGCCGTCGTCAGCTCGATGGGGCCGCCCGTGATCCACAGATCTCGATCCGCCCGGTCGAACTGCTGTTCGCCGGTTTCGACGACGCCGGTGCCGACGCCGGCAAGCAGTATCATCGCGAGCACGGCCAGTGCGATCGCGACGATCGACATCAGAGTTCGGCCCTTTCCGTATCGCAGTTGCGTGACGGCGAGACCGAAGATCCCGCGCAGTTTACTAATGAGGAACATCAGCGCATCACCCCGTCACCGCCGATTCGGCCGATCAAATATCGGACGTACGGTAGCGAGATGAGGCCGATCACGACGGACGCGAGCAGGCCGTAGACGGCCAGCCCCGGATGGACGCTCGCGACCGGTACCGAAAGGATGGTCTGAGTGACGATCGCGTTGATGGCATACAGACTCGCGAGTCCGACGGTCGCGCCGATCGCGCCGCCGATGACGGTCATGACGAGCGTTCCCATTCCGGCGAGCGTCAGTTGTGATCGCGTCGAGATACCGATCGCCGAGAGCGTGGCCACGGTTGCGACATCGCTCGTCAACTCGAGTCCAGCCGTCATCACGACGAACAGCGTGCCGATGACGAGCGTGATGATGAACGCGCCGATTCCGATCGCGAGCGCGCTGTCGGTCTCGACGATCTGTGTCGCCGTCAGATCAGCGCGGGTGTTGACCGACGACTGAGGATGAAGCGCTTCGAGATCGGCTCTAACGCCCGGTTCGGACGTACTGACGAGATACTGGTCGGCGGTATCGAACTCGTCACCACCCGTCAATCCCTGGAGATCGGTTAGCTGTACCAATGCGATCGGTAGATCGGCCGCGGCGCGCTGTGATTCGATCTGTCGTACCTGGAACGGCTCGCCATCGGTGTGGATCGTCGTCGATTCGGCGTCGACACCGAGTTGTGCTGCGGCCGATGAGGAAAGGACGACATCACCGTGCCACTCGCGATTGGGCGGGTTGACGCGCTCTGGGGCGGTGAGTCCGTCCGGTGAGACGCCGCCAATCCGGCCCATGTTCTCTCGAGGAACGACCCCGACGAACAGGATAGGAGCCTCGCCGTTCGGACCGTCCACGAACCGGACGGTCGACAGCACCGGTGTCGCATACGTGACGCCGTCGATCGCTTCGATCCGCTCCGTCGTCGCGTGGGCATCGCCGAACTGCGGCCCGCCGACGGCGACGAGCATCGACGCGTCACCGCCGCCTTCGGGGACGATCCAGTAATCGACGTCGTCGCCGTAGACCGTCGTCTGTGTCGCCAAACCCACGGCGAGCCCGGTTGCGATGACGAGCAGGGCGATCGCGACGGCGACGCCGGCAACGGTCGCTGCGGTTCGGCGCGTCGCCGTTCGGGTGCCGCGCACGTAGAGTCGGTGAACGGACAGCGAGACGTATCCGCCGATCCGCCGCAATCGATCGCGAACCATCTCAGTGACCGTGTTCCTGTGGCCGATAGATCCGGTGTATCGCTCCGTCAGCGAGTTCGATGACGCGATCGCAGATCGCCAGCGTCTGTGCATCGTGCGAGGCGATCACCATGCTTCGCTTTCCGCCTTCGGGAATCGAGGTCAGCACATCGAGGACGGTCTGTCCCGTCGCCGTATCCAACTCGCCGGTCGGTTCGTCGGCGACGATCAGCGTCGGATCAGTCGCTAGCGCCCGCGCGATCGCGACTCGCTGTTGTTCGCCCCCGCTGAGTTGATCCGGTGTGTGTTCGACCCGATCATCGAGGCCGACATCGGCCAAAAGCGCCTCCGCACGCGACCGGCGCGATCGCTTTCCGACGCCCTGTTCGAGCAGCGGCAGCGCGACGTTCGCCCGTGCGGACAGCGACGGCAACAGGTGGAATCGTTGAAAGACGATCCCGACGTTATTCAATCGGTGTTTGGTTCGCTGTCGATCCGAAAGGGAGGCGATATCCGTTCTCTCGAACCGTATCGTTCCGTCGGTCGGCGCTTCGAGCCCGGCTAACAGGTGCAGAAGCGTCGATTTCCCGCTACCGCTCGGTCCGGCGATTCCGACGATTTCGCCGGGAGCGAGATCGAAAGAGACGTTCTGCACTGCCTGTACCGTCGTCGCCGATCGAGTTCCCGAACGAAACAACCCACCCGTCTTCCCGCGCGTGTACGTTTTCGAAACCCCCTCACAGACGATGAGTGGCGCGGGTTCGGCGTGTGTCTCGCTCCCATCGGTTTCGGCGACCAAGGATGGAGGACCAGCCATTGTACCGCATATCGTCCCTCTCACGTTTCAACTTTTCCGACAGACGACGACCCGTGAACCATCGTCCCCAATCGATGACTCGAGAGACCACGTGCCAATCCGGTAGTATTCGTTTACCATTCGGTATGTGAGTGATAACTATCCTGCAGTCTGTCGGGAATACTGATATGACGCTCCCAAAACTCATCGCGTTCGGGGTGTTCGTGGCGGCGGTCGTTTCTCTCGTCGTGATGTGGTCGTTATTTTTTACGATGTGGCTGCAAGGTGAGCGCAGCATAACCTTGTACGTCGATTATTTCGGCGAGTTCGCGATCGAATTCATTGGGCTGACGCTCGCCGTGGTGTTCTTGCCGGTGTTGTTGTACGAGACGAACAACCTCCTCACGGAGCAATCTTAATTATCGCCGATCGGGTATATAGAGATTTAAGCAGTGCACGTCATACCGTGTCATATGAAAGACCAATGCGGCATCTCGTTACCGATAGAATCGAGAGGAGTCGTCTGCATACACACATAGGTCATGGATAGAAACGATGCGCGAAACTGACGACGAGAAAAGAGCTCGAGAAACCGCGGAGGCGTCCGACAGTCACAGCTATGTGGCCGAGCGATCAGCAGCAACCGCCGCTGAAACGCTTCCGAGAGAAATCCGGGATGCCGTTCCGGACTGGGACGATGAGTACTTAGATCGAGTGAGCGACCGGCTGATGTATAATTACGATCTCGAACGGGATCGAGAGGTCGGCGGCGAGCGATGGGAGATGTACGGGGAAATGCGTGTGCTCAATCAAAAGCAGTTTTTCCATCCCGCGTTGAGCTACGCCGACCACGAAGCCGAGGAGTACCTCTTGGTTCGTCGAACGACGCGAACGACCGTTGCGGAACTCCAGCGCCTGATCGAGTTGGGACACGAGCTCGCATCGCAGTGGATCGTCGCTGACGAGGAGCACTACGGCACGGATATTTCGTTCGTTCTCGTGTGTGAGGAACTCTCTGAAGAGGTCGCTGCGTTCATATCTGGCTTCCGAGAGCGAAAGTTACTGAAGTTCGGCTACTACGGTCACTACGATATCAATCTGGTAGCGATCGTCCCCGAAAAAGAGCGTGCTGTCGCGAGCGAGGCAGCGGATATCGTGGAAGCGTTTACCCTTTGGGAAGATGTCACAACGCCCCAGGAAGGATTTTTGTCCCGATTCGCTAAACGGTTTTGGCGCTAGCACTGTCGGCTCATAACACGAAAGCAAGGCTCATCACACGGGAGCAAAGAAGAAAATCGATCGAAGATAGCAAACGGGACGGTTTTCAGTCGTCGCTCGGCGCTGTCGGCGTTTCCGGACCTTTTCGAGCTTCAGTGATATTCGCATAGCCCAGCCGAACGAGCGCGATCGCGAGGCTGATCAACACGAGCGCCAACACCAACTGGACTGCCGAGGAGACCATCGCTTCGCCGGTCTCGGCACCGCCCTGAAGCAAGTTCAGATAGAGATTCTCATAGAACGCGAGCCACGAGAGCCCGAGAATCGTGATCGTCACCATGATCGCCATCGGCACACCGGTCGAGATGAGCTGTTTCGATTCGTCCCAGTTCGCGAGCCAGACGGTCGCCGTAAGCAACGCGAGCGCCGCGAGTAGCTGGTTGGCTCCGCCGAACAGCGCCCACAAGGTCACCCACTGTCCGGAAACGACCATGAGGTACGCCGGGACGATCTGAACGAGCGGGTTCGTGTATCGACCGCGAGCGATCGAGCCGATGTCCGCGTTCAGCCCCGTGTCGGTCCGACCGGGGACGGTTCCGACGATCTCTTCCATCATGTACCGACCCAGCCGAACGGCTGTGTCAGTCGACGTGAGTAGGAAACTCACGAGAACCAGCGCCATAAAGACCGCTCCGACGGCTTCGGGGATTCCGAGGCTCGTCAGGATCACGCCACCACCGGACGCGAAGTTCGGAAGCGCCGCACCGATTCCGCCCGCCGGGTCTGCAAAGCCCCATACCGCGAGGGTCGACAGCGCGACGGCGGCGAGCAGCCCTTCGCCGAGCATTCCGCCGTATCCGATCAGACGGGCGTCCGTCTCTTTGTTGAGCTGTTTCGCGGTTGTCCCCGAAGAGACGAGCGAATGGAACCCGCTGATTGTTCCGCACGCGATCGTGATGAACAGGATCGGGAAGAGCGGCAAGAAGACGCCTTCAACGCCCCAGAACCCTTCGAACGCACCGATCGTGGAATCGATAACGAGCGGTTGTGACGAGGTCGCGAAGATCGTCCCGACGATGATCGCGATGATCGCTCCACCGACACCGGTGTACAACAGGAACGACGAGAGGTAATCTCGCGGTTGAAGTAACACCCAGACCGGAAGCGCGCTCGCGATCGCACCGTAGATCATGATCACCGGGATCCATCCCGCCGTGTTTCCACCAAGCGCCGCAGCACCGGGTATCCAGTCTCCGAGACCACCCAACAGAATGATCGTCCCTTCCGGATGAGATCCCTCAGCGAGTTCGAAGAGAGCGATCGGGTACTGGAGACCGACCCAAACCGCCCCGAAGATCCCTGCGACGAACACGATAGTTCCCGGGATGAACGGCCCGTTGAGTTGGTACAAGTACACCCCGAACACGAGCGCGAGGAGGATGTAAATGAACGAGGCGGTCACGACCTGCGGGAACGCGTTGAACACGATCGCGACTACCAGCGCGAACACGGCAACGACGAGAATAATCGTCAAGAACGCGAACCACAGCAACATGTTCTTCCCGCCTTCTCCGACATACTGGCCGACGATATATCCGATCGACTTCCCTTCGTGTCGGAGCGAACCGGATAGCGAAACGAAATCGTGTACGGCACCCATGAGCGGGTTCCCGATCGCGATCCACAGCAGTGCGGGGACCCATCCCCAGACAGCGCCTGCGGTGATCGCACCGACGATCGGTGCG
>SKKJ01000188.1 GCA_007121575.1 Natronomonas sp. | reverse complement strand
GGGCGGGCCGCTGGCGTATTTCAGAAACAACCTCTCGTATCTCTTTTTGGGAATCATCGTGATCGTCTTCGGGATCCAGTACCTTCTCGCGCCGCTTTTCGGCGTTCGAGTCCCCCCACCGGGAATCAATCCGGGGACGACGACGTGGGGACAAATCTTCACCATCAGCACAGTTCACCCCGAATACGTCTGGACGTGGGTCATCTCGGTGTTTTCGCACGGAAGCCCGATGCACCTGCTTTTTAACGCGATCGTGCTCTACTTCTTCGGGCCGCTCGTCGAGCGGCAGGTCGGCTCGAAGAAGTTCGCCGTACTGTTCATCGTGAGCGGCGTCATCGCCGGGCTCGGACAGGTGGGCGTCGCGCTCGTGACCGGCGAACAGGTCGCCGTCCTCGGTGCGTCCGGCGCGCTGATGGCGATCATGGGCGTGCTCGCGATCACCTCGCCGGATCTGAAGGTGCTGTTGTTTTTCTTCATCCCGATGTCGATCCGGACGCTGACGATACTCTTCGCGGCGTTTTCGATCTTCGCGTTCGTCGCCGACGGAGGGATCTTAGACGGCGTCGCCCACTTCGCACACCTCGTTGGGTTGGTGATCGGACTGTGGTACGGCAACCGCATCAAAGACCGAATCAGGGGTGGACCGAAGCAGCTGAACCTCGGACCCGGACGCGGACCCGGCGGCCCGGGCCGGTTCCCATAGATGCGTCTCGCTGCCGAGCGCTTTCGACCGGAGAACGTAGACAGCACAGACCACGAGGCGATGAAGCGGATGCAAACTGCGATCGCCGAGGCCGCGATCTTCGATGACGCGAGTGCTATCACGCCCGAATCGATTCGTCGAGGCGAAACGCTCGTCGCCGGAATCGACCAATCGTTTCCGGGCGATCGAGCGGTTTCGGCGGTCGTCGTCCTTCGGGGAGCGGAGGTGATCGCTCGCGCGAGCGCGGTGAAGCCGCAATCGATGCCGTACGTCCCCGGATTGCTCGCGTTCCGGGAGGGCCCGCCGATACTCGCCGCGCTCGAATCGCTCGATGTCGAACCGGACCTCCTCGTCTTCGATGGGAGCGGTCGCATTCACTATCGAGAGGCCGGAATTGCGACTCACGCGGGCGTCTGCTTCGACATTCCGTCGATCGGTATCACGAAGAATCTCCTGTGTGGCCGGCCGACGGCTCCGATCGACGAGCTCGCGGTCGGCGAGGCCGTGCCGATCGAAGCCGACGATTCGATGTGCAGCCCCAACGGAACGGTCGTCGGATACGCCTATCAGAGCCGACAGTATCCGAACTCGAATCGGATCAATCCGATATACGTCTCGCCGGGTCACCGACTCTCGGCGGAGACGGCACTGGAGTTCGTGAAAGCCTGCGGCGGCGAGTACAAACTACCGCGGCCGATACGGCTGGCGGATCGGTACGCTGACGAGCTGGAATCGGCGGCGTGATCTCAAGCGACGGAGACGCCAACGCCTAACTACCGCCCCCGCGAGGAACCGATATGAGCAATCGGACGGTCCTTATCACGGGCTGTTCGTCCGGCATCGGGCGAGCAGCGGCATACGCCTTTTTGGACGAAGAGTGGCACGTGTACGCGACGGCGCGAAATCCAGCCGATATCGAAACGCTCGGTGAAGCGGGCTGTAACATCGGGACGATCAACGTCCGCGACACTGACGACGTGGCGCGAGTTATCGATCGAATCATCGAAGAGGAGGGTCGCCTCGACGCGTTGGTCAACAACGCCGGATACGGTCAACACGGCCCGCTCGAAGATATCAACGACGAGCTGTTCGAAAAGCAGTTCGACGTCAACGTATTCGGTCCGCACCGGTTGATCAGGGAGGCGCTCCCGCACATGCGCGAGCGGGAAGACGGCACGATCATCAACGTCTCGTCGGTCGCCGGACGAATCGCCGCCCCGGGAATGGGCGCGTACTCGGCGTCGAAGCACGCGATCGAAGGATACAGCGATTCGCTTCGGCGCGAACTCGAGCCGTTTGGTATCGATGTGAGCGTCGTTCAACCCGGTCCAGTCAAAACGAGTTTCCGAGACCGCGTCGACGACGAACTCGGTCGGCTCGACCGGACCGACGCCTATGATGACCTCTATGAGTTCCAAGAGGACGCCACACTCATCGGTGGCGACAGCCCGATCGCGGTACATCCGGCGGGGGTCGCCGAAGCGATCGTCGAAGCGGCCGTCACGCCCGATCCGGAACCGCGCTATGTCGTCGGTCGTGCCGCACAGCTACTGGTGTACGCGAGTTATCTCCCCGACCGAATCGAAGATCAGGTGTTCGAGGCGATCCGCCGGTTCAGTTCATGAACGAATCGATGTTCGAAGACGAAGCCCGGTTGGCGGAGACCTCCGCACACGAACTCGCACTCGAGTGTCTCGCCGCGGGGATCGAAGCCGCCAAACCCGAAAAGGCGGTCGAACGACACTGTCAACTCGAGGGCGATATCCTTCGAATCAAGGGAGCGGAATACGACCTCTCGGCGTACGATTCGGTTCGGATCCTCGGCGGCGGAAAAGCGGCAGACGACCTCGCTGCGGCCTTCGAGACGCTTCTCGGCGATCGGGTGACGGGCGGCGTTGTCGTCACGAACGAACAGACCGCCCGTCCCGAACGCGTGACGGTTCGAAAAGGCGAGCATCCGACCCCGAAAGAGGGGAGCGTTTCGGGAGCGACAGCCGTCCTCGATGCGGCGGCAGAGGCCGATGACCGAACGCTCGTCATCGCGGCGATCGCGGGCGGTGCGAGCGCGCTCTTGTGTGCACCGGTCGATGCGCTCTCGGTCGGAGATATGCAAGCCGTGACGGACGGGCTGTTGAACGCCGGCGCATCGATCCACGAGATAAACGTCGTTCGACGAGCCTGCTCGAAGATCAAAGGCGGCGGGTTGGCGGCCGCCGCCGCGCCGGCGACCGTCGTCGGCGTCGTCGTCAGCGACGTTGTCGGCGACGATCTCTCAGTCATCGCCAGTGGCCCGACCGTCCCGACAGAGACCGATCCGGCGGCCGCACTCGAAGTGCTCGATCGATACGAGCTCTCGGTGCCGGCGGTTCACGAGTGGCTTCAGACGGCCGAAGAGAGCGATTCAGAGGCAGGTACGGTCGATAACCACGTCATCATCTCCGGCCGCGATGCGATCGATGCAGCCCGTGATATCGCCGAAGACCGCGGCTATTCGACGTGCGTCCTCTCGACGCGAATCGAAGGGGAATCGACGCAAGCGGGACGGTTTCACGCCGCGATCGGTATGGAAGCGGCCGAAAGCGGCGATCCAGTTGCGCCGCCCGCAGCGGTACTTTCGGGCGGCGAGACGACGGTCCACGTAACCGGTGATGGAGTCGGCGGACCGAACCAGGAGTTCGCGCTCGCGGCGGCAACCGAACTCCCGCCGTCGGGCGTTCTCGGTGCGGTCGATACCGACGGTGGCGACGGGAGCACGGACGCGGCCGGGGCGCTCGTGGACGCGTATACGGTCGACGACGAAGCGGCCGTGCGCGCCGCGTTAGCCGACAACGATAGCTACGGATTCCTCGATTCGAGAGGGGCCCTGTTGCGAAGCGGAGCGACCGGAACGAACGTCAACGATCTCCGTGTGCTCGTCGTTCCATCGGAAGACGAAACCGACGGGAAATAGAGAGGATCGCTACTCGAGACAGCGCGCGACGACATCCAACATCGCCTCGCCGTGAACCGCCTCCGCAAACAGCGGTACTCGTTTGACGTCCCGACCCCGGAACAGCTCCTGTGCCTGCTCGAGCGCCTTCCGCTGTACGTCCCACCGACGGCGGCAAAATTCACAGTGTTCGGTATCCGGAGCGATAAACCACTCCGCATCGAGTCCCGCGACGGCGGTCAGATCCTCACTGACCCGATTGACGACGACCGTCCCGACGGGAATGCCGAACGTTTCCAACCGATCGATCAACCGTTTGCTTTCGGTGACGCTCATCGATTCCGGGATCATGACGACGCGAAAGTCCGTTCTGGAGGGGTCCTCGAGTGCGGCCCGCAATCGTTCGATCTTCGAGGAGAGCTCTTTCAGACTCACCGCCCCGTCCTCAACGGAATCATCGTCGCCGAAGAGACCGAAGAGACCGCCGGCCATCCCGGAGAATCGCTCTCGAAGCGAGAGCAATCGACCGACCATCGAATCCATCATCTCTGGTAATTCGAGTAATCGAAGGGTGTGTCCGGTCGGAGCGGTATCGACGACGACACGTTCGAACCGTGGATCGTCGAGATACTCGATAAGCAGTTGCATCGCAGCCGCCTCGTCAGCGCCGGGCATCGCGCCACCGAACGGAAGGGCACCGTCACCGCCGAGCAGTTCTTCGAGACCGCCGAGTCCAGCCGCGTCATCGAACTCCTCGAAGCCGTCGAAGTTGCCGGATCCGTCGTCCTCGCCGGTGGAAAACGGTCCCGGAGCCGCCGCCTCGGGATCGATTTCGACCGCGAAAAGCGGGATGTCCTGTTTAATCCGCGTCGGTTCGGCCGGTATTTCGGTTTCGAGCGCGTCCGAAAGCGAGTGTGCGGGATCGGTCGAAACGACGAGCGTCGAGGTACCGCCGCGGGCGCTCGCGAGCGCTGTCGCAGCGGCACAGGTCGTCTTTCCGACGCCGCCTTTGCCACCGTAGAGCACGTATTCGGGGGCATCAACGCCAGCGGGAAGTTCGCCCTCGTCGATCGAGTCGACCGCCTCGACGGTGAGTTCGCTCATACCTGTCGTCGGGGACGACTGTTTGTGTACCCGTCGGTATGCGACCGTGAAAGCAGAGAGAAAAGGTGTTGAAGATTACGCCGTGGCGTCCGTTTCAGTTGCTTCCTGTACGCTTTCGGTGACGTCCTCGAGTTGCTCTTGGACGGCTTCCGCCTGAGCTTCGAGCTGTTTTTGCATCTCTTCGCCGCGGGCTTCGAACTCTTCTTGAAGCTCTTTAACTCCCTCTTCGAGCTGTTCGAGGGCGCTGACTGTCTGCGCTTCGAGATCTTCGTGATTCTCGAGGAGCACCGTGATCTGCTCTTCGAGCGCTGTGAGGAACTCATCGAGGAACGCTTCGCTCGAATCGACGCCCTCTTTGACATTAGCTTCGAACTGGTCGATGACCTCGAGTTGACTCTTTTCGACTGTGTCGAGTCCGTCGTGCATCATCGTACGAACCTCCGAGAGACCGCTTCCCGCTGGAACGACCGAATCGAACGCGTCGAAGTACATATCGATACCCGTACGGACGAGGTCGTTGTTTCGTTCGGAGGCGTCTCGGACGGAGTTGAAGTTACCGATGAACGTCTCGGTGACGTTCTTTTGCATCTCGATACTGTTTTCGAACGCTTCGTGCGTGCCTTCGATCGCGTTGCGCTGGAACTCGAATGCCATCGTAACCGGAGAGGTGTATTCGCTCATGGTAACTAAACAGAACACCCACACACATATAACAGTGTCGGTGAAAACCATTCGAAACCATTCGAATACATTTGAAACCAACACAAGGGAATCTCCAAGCCCTAATCGTCTACCGCGAACCGATCGAAGCACCCGATTTTAAGCATACAACCGTGGTCGTACTCGTCATGTCAATAACGCTCACACCGGAAACCGCCGAACGGTATCTGTCTCAGCGGGGGACGATTTCCGAGCCG